>DAOLDN010000680.1:0-1874 GCA_035327385.1 Verrucomicrobiota bacterium
GAACAAGCCGTGATGCGTGGGGCCGTCGTTGGCCGAAAGTCCCGACCGATCCATCACAAACATCACGGGCAGGTCCTGCAAACACACGTCGTGATGGATGCAATCGTAGGCACGCTGGAGGAACGTGGAGTAAATGGCCACCACCGGATGCATACCCATCGTGGCCATCCCTGCGGCGAAAATCACTGCGTGTTCCTCGGCGATGCCCACGTCGTAGTAACGGTCGGGCATCGACTTTTCCAAATGTTTCATTCCCGTGCCGCTGGGCATCGCCGCCGTGATACCGACGAGCGTGCTGTTCTTCTGGCACAACTTGACGAGCGTCTGGCCCATCACATCCTGATAATTGGGCGCGGCACCGGCTTTGACGGGCGGCGAATCGCCGGTCTGGATGTCATACGGACCTGTGCCGTGGAATTTCTCGGGACTCTTGATGGCCGCTTCGTATCCCCTGCCCTTCTTGGTGAGAACGTGGATGACGATGGGATGATCGCAGCTCTTGGCAAATTCCAGCGTGCTGATCAGCAACGGCAAATCGTTCCCGTTAATGGGTCCGGGATAGCGCACGCCCATTTCCTCAAAGACAACGGGGCTGCCGTAACCGCCACGACCGTCAGTGCCCGGAGCGGCTTCTCCGCTGTGCCTCAGACCGACATCCGTGATCGCGCCCTAGAAACCTTCCTCGGCCTTGTGCGCGAGTTTCAGTGCGATATGACCCTTGGGCAAACGGCGGACGAATTTCTCAAAATCCTTCGCCAACTGGTTGTAACGCGGATTGGTGATGAGTTTGTTGAGATAATTGGAAATCGCACCGACGTTCTTGGCGATGCTCCATTCGTTGTCGTTGAGGATGCCGATGAATTTCTTCGTCGTGTGGCCGATGTTGTTCAGCGCCTCAAAGGAGATGCCGTTGGTCAATGCTGCGTCGCCGAAGATGCAAACGACGTTTTCGTCCGAGCCGCGTCTGTCGCGCGCGGCGCACATGCCCAGGGCGGCGGACAAGGCCGTGCCTGCGTGACCCGCGCCGTAACAGTCGTGCGGGCTTTCCGTGCGCAACGCGAATCCGTTCAATCCGTCCGTCGTGCGGATGGTGTGGAAACGGTCCTTGCGGCCCGTGAGAATCTTGTGGACGTACACCTGATGGCTCACGTCCCAGACGAACTTGTCGTGCGGCGTGTTGAAAACGTGATGCAGCGCGAGGGTCAGTTCCACGACGCCGAGATTGGGTCCGAGGTGGCCGCCGTTTTTGGCGAGCACGGTGATCAGTTCTCTTCGGATTTCTCCGGCCAGTTCACCGAGTTGCACAGGCGTCAGTTTCTTGACGTGCGATGGCCCGTCCACCATTTCCAAATAGCTGCTCATAGTTTTATTCTTCGGACAAATCCGCCGCCAACGGCTTGAGTTTCAGTTCGCCGGAGGCCGTTTTTTCCAGTTGTTGAATTTTGACTTCGGCTTCCGCCAGTTTTTCCCGGCAGATTTTGGCGAGTTTCACGCCTTCTTCATAACGCGCCAGCAACGATTCCAGCGGCAAGTCGCCGGACTCCATCGTTTCCACAATGGTTTCGAGCTTTTTGATGGCGTCTTCAAACGGCAGATTGTCGCCTTTGGCCGCGTCCGCAGCCTTGGCTGTCTTTGACATGGAAATCTTTTAGGATAAACCGCCGCGCCAGTCCAGCACGGATTCGGGACGAAGCCCGGCTCGGACTTGCGTTTTGGCCTGTGTGTGCATAATTGCGCGATGCGTTTTCGGTCTGTTGTTGAATGGTGTTTATCGGCGGTCGTCCTTTGGGGGGCTTCGTCGGGTTTGGCTGGTGAGAAAGCACAAAAAAATCTCCACCTCCGGGGCATGGCGGCCCACAACACCTCTTGGAATT
>DAOLDN010000681.1:0-1869 GCA_035327385.1 Verrucomicrobiota bacterium
CATTCTTTAGCTCGGGACAATGCGATGAAACCTCTTTCGATGGTATGGCGGCGGCGGTCGCGTCAAGGTCGTGCGCCCCGTTGCCCCGCGCCTCCACCTTGACCCGCCCGCCGTCGCCGGGGACTTTTGCCTCTAGGTTTTCATCGCGGGAGTCTGTCGCCGCCGGGCGACAGGGGGCAATTTTTACCCTGAACTCAGGGTAATCCCTGCTATGCTTTTGCTCGTCACTCGTGTTTAATGACAGGGAATTCACGTTCAATGGTCGAAGTCCACATCACATGACGTGAGAACCACGATTCAACAGTCCTGGTATCGAAACGGTCAGCTCCGCGAAGAAATGCCTCTCCGAAACGGTAAACGGCACGGTGTTGCCCGGCTCTGGCACAAGAACGGACGCCTCGCCTCCGAGGAACGTTACGCCAATGGGCTTTTGCACGGCATTTGCCGCCAGTGGAACGAATCCGGCCGGTTGCTCGGCCAATACCGCATGGTTCAAGGCACGGGGGTTCAGCGTGTCTGGCACGACAACGGCAAACCCCAGATGGAACTGTCCTCCGTTCACGGTGAATTCTGCGGTCGCAGCCGGAGCTGGCTGCGGGATGGCACTCTGTTGGCCGATGAAATCTTTCTCTGCGGCAAGCTCGTCAATGTGGACGCATATCGTGTGGCGGCCACCAAGGACAAATCACTCCCGAAGCTCGGACGGGCTAGGCGCAAGGCTTTGAAGCCCGTCTCAGAGCAGCACATCCATCGGGTGTTCATCGCCGCGCAGTTAGCCAAGCCAAACGGTCGGGAGGCGCGGGTGTGGTTGGAGGAAAAGTCTTCCGGCCGAGCCTTGGGACGGTTCAAACGCCAGAGCGATGCGGCGAAGTTTGTCGCCGCGCTTTACAATGCGGGCGCAAGCAAAGTAATCGCGCCTGACGTGTATCGCAGCAAGAAGGGCGAGGAGTTCGCCGATGCGTTGCTCGTGCGCCTGCCAAAGTCTGCCGACCAACGGAAGGCGATCCGAAATGTTTGCGCCCAACTCCCGAAACGGAAGCTGGGCGCAGTGCAGCCGGACGCGGATATGGGCGAAGCGTATCTGTTTCTTTCCTTGGCCTGACGTCAGTAGATGCCGAGGCGGTCGTGCAGTTCGTCATGGGCGAGGATGCCGCAGGCCGGACGACCCGCGAGCAGGCATTCCGTCACGGCGTCACCCACGAGCTTTTCCACCGCATCGCGCATCGGACGTGCGCCAAGCTTCGGGTGGAATCCCTTGCGGACAAGGAACGGCAACGCCGTCTTGTCGAGTTCGACTTTGTGACCGCGCACCGCCAGAAACTCGATCTCGCGGGAAAGAAACTTCTCCGCAATCTCCAGTTGATGCTCGTAGCTCAAACGATGGAAGACGAGTTTCTCATTCACGCGGGCGAAGATCTCCGGGCGCAGAGCTTGTTGCGCACGGGTGAGGACATGGCGTTCGAGGGTGGCTTCGTTTGAGTGTTGCAGGCTCATCAGCTCCGCCGAGCCGATGTTCGACGTGAGCCACACATAGAATCCGCTGAAATCCAGCGTCTGCCCCGTCGCCACCGTGAGCCGGGCGGCATCGAGCAGTTGCAGCAGAATGTCCAGCACCCGCGGGTGCGCCTTCTCCGCTTCGTCGAACAGCAACGAACCTTCCGACGCCCGATCCCGGACCGCGCCAAGGTAGCCGATTTCTCCCAACCGCGCGCCGAGCAGCAGGCCGAGGGCTTCCTGATTCTGAAATTCCGACATGTCGAAGCGGAACAACTGGCCCGCACCGAAAATGTAATTAGTTGCGACGACCACCGTTTCCGTTTTGCCCACGCCCGTCGGCCCGAGCAGCAGGAAGCTGCCGCGTGGGCGTGC
>DAOLDN010000682.1:0-1865 GCA_035327385.1 Verrucomicrobiota bacterium
ACATCGGTGTTGAGGCCGGTGTTGTAGTCCACCAGCAAGCCGTTGGTACCGGCGGGCGGATTGCCGTTTCCGGCCAACGTGGTGTAGCGGGTGATGTTGTTTGTGATCTGGCCGACCGCCCACGAGAAGTCATTGTAGGCGGTGAAAACCAGCGGCTCCTTCACGGTCAACTGCACGCTGATGGTTTGTGGTGTGTTCGTCGCGCCTGGATCGGCCACGGTGATGGTCCCCGCGTAATTCCCCGCGGGCAATCCGGCCGTGGCGTAACTGACGGTGTGCGTCTGCTTGTCGCCGGCGTCGGCAGACGACCCGCTTGACGGCGCGACGCTCAACCAGGCCGCGTCCTCCGACACATCGTAATTCAACGTTCCCGTGCCGGAGTTCCACACCTTGAAGGTGTGGTTGGTGGCGTTGTTGCCCTCGGTCACTGACGATTGCAGGACAGCGGAATCCAAGGCAATGGCCGGCGACGGCGGCGGGTTGACCAGGACGGATACGGTGATGGCGATGGGGCCGTTGTCGGCGCTCGATCCGTTGTCGGCAACCGTGATGGTAGCTTGATGCAATCCGACGCCCAGTCCCGAGGTTGTGAACGTAATGGTGTGCGTCACCTTCTGATTCACGTTGGTGGAGGAGCCATTGTCGGGTGACACGGAGAACATCGCGGAACTTTCCTGCACCAGATAGTTGAGGGTGTTCGTTCCGGAATTCCAGACCTCGAACACTTGAGCCGTCGCGTTCTGCCCAACTTCGATGCTGACGTTGATAGCGCTGCGTGAAACGGCGATGAGCGGCGTGGTGGGAGCCGCGCCGCCGATGCCCGGCGTGCCACCGGTGGAATTGCTCTTGCGCCAGTTAAGCGGATCGTTGGCGTACGTCTGAGGGTTGATTCGTTCGAGCGAAGGTCCGGAGCCGTCCGGCTCGACGGGCCAGGGCGACACGTCGTCGTAGTTCACTCGCTCAACGACGATGTAAGGGGTTTCACCGGCGTTCGGCCCCGTCTGCACGGGTTCGTCAGGGCGACGCAACGTGATCGCTTCGCCGCCATTGTCCAGTGCGCCGGTGTAGCTGAAAATTTGTACGCTGGCCGGGATACTGTTCGCCGCGCGAAAGGCCGCAGGCGTTGTAGTGTTGCGCACGAGAAGAATGATTCCGCCGGGATTGATGACGACATTGGTCAGGGGAAACTGGAAATCAATGCCGCCGACTTTCCAGGCGTTGGTTGGAAACGCCGGATCGTAGAGCGGCACGGGACTGCCGCTGATGTTGGCCAGTTCGATGAATTCGTGACCGCCGGCAGCCGGGTTATACATGATCTCGGTCATGACCACCGGCCCGATGATGGGGCCGGAATTGACGGCGTCCGGGGTGAACACAGTTTGCGACGGGAAATGTTCCTCGCCCTGACTGTTCACGTAGCGTCCGAAACTGACGCCGTTGAACGCGCCCTCGAAACTGAATCCGTGACTGTAACCCAGCGTGGGCGAGAACAGATACACTTCGTCACCCGTGGCACTAAGCGAGAACGCAGAACCAAACTCGTTCGCGGCGAACTCCAGATTGGGTCCGACGTAGTGTCCTTCGTAGAAACTCAGATAGCCATTGGCCGGAATCATGGTGCCTGCGGGGATGGCCCATTTTTGGGGATTGCTGATGTCGTCGGTCAGATACCAGCCACCGATGTTCACGGCTGTTCCGTTCGGATTGAACAACTCGATGGTGTCGCGCTGCGGCGGATCGGTGTGGGTCAATGCTTCGTTCACCTTGATGACGGTGATGGCGGGTGTCGGATCATCCGCTCCCGGCCAGGCGGTGGCGGTGGCCGACGCCCGCCACGCGGTGGCAAGGGCCCGGCTACCCGCGGG
>DAOLDN010000683.1:0-1858 GCA_035327385.1 Verrucomicrobiota bacterium
CGGTGTGGGCGCCGAACGCGGCGCGCGTGTCGCTGGTGGGCGAGTTCAATCATTGGGACGGGCGTTATCATCCGATGCGTTCGCTCGGCAATTCCGGCGTTTGGGAATTGTTCGTGCCGGGCATCGAGACAGGATTGCTCTACAAATACGAGATCGTTCCGCGTCACGGTGCGTTGCGGCTCAAGACCGATCCGCACGCGGTTTATTTTGAAGGCCCGCCGAACAACGCGTCCATCACCTGGGACGTGAACGATTACAAATGGAGCGACAAGGACTGGATGGAGCGCCGCGCCAAGACCGACTGGCTCAAGAAGCCGGTGCTGGTCTATGAGATGCATTTCGGTTCATGGAAACGCAAGGCGGACGACGGCAACCGTCCGTTGACCTACCGCGAAATGGCGGCGGAACTGGTGGAATATCTCAAGGCGACGAATTTCACGCACGTCGAGTTCATGCCGTTGTCCGAGTATCCGTTCGATGGTTCGTGGGGCTATCAGGTCACGGGATTTTACGCGCCGACGCATCGTTATGGAACGCCGCAGGACTTCATGTATCTGGTGGACACGTTGCACCAGCACGGATACGGCGTGATCCTTGACTGGGTGCCGGCGCATTTCCCAAAGGACTTTTTTGCGCTGGCGCATTTTGACGGCACGCATCTCTACGAACACGCCGATCCGCGCCAGGGCGAACATCAGGATTGGGGAACGCTGATTTTCAATTACGGACGGCCCGAGGTGCGTTGCTTCCTGCTCGGCAGCGCGATGACGTGGCTGGACCGGTACCACATTGACGGCCTGCGCGTGGATGCAGTCGCCTCGATGCTTTACTTGGATTACTCGCGCAAACCCGGCCAGTGGATTCCCAACAAATACGGCGGGCGCGAGAATCTGGAGGCGATTGATTTCCTGCGTTACACGAACACCACGGTCCACAAATATTTCCCCGGCGTGCTGATGATTGCCGAGGAATCCACGGCCTGGGGCGGCGTCACAAAACCGGCGAAGGACAACGGTCTGGGTTTCGACCTCAAGTGGAACATGGGCTGGATGCACGACACGCTGGAGTATTTCAAAAAGAATCCCATCTACCGCAAGCACCACCACAACCAGCTCACGTTCGGGATGATTTATCAGCACACGGAGAAGTTCATGATGGCGTTCTCCCACGACGAAGTGGTGCATGGCAAATGTTCGATGCTCATCAAGATGTCCGCGTATCACATCAATGAGAAGTCTCAGCAACTGCGTTCACTTTATGCGTGGATGTGGGGCTGGCCTGGAAAGAAAACGCTCTTCATGGGCGGCGAATTCGGACAGTCCTCCGAATGGCAATACGACAAGAGCCTCGACTGGCATCTACTGCAATACATTGACCACGAGGGCGTGCGATTGCTTGTCGCCGATCTGAACAAATTCTACGTGCAACACGAGTTCCTGGCTGAATCCGATTTCGACCAGCAGGCGTTCCAATGGGTCAACAACAGCGACGGCAACACCAGCGTCATAAGCTTTGTGCGGTTCGGGACGAAGCCCGACCAGTTGCTGCTGGTGGTGGCGAACTTCACGCCCGTGCCGAGGCCCAATTACCGCGTCGGCGTCCCGCGCGAGGGAACGTGGACGGAAGTGTTGAGCACGAACTGGAAAAAATACGGAGGCGGCGCGGAAGCGCCCGTGCAGTTGAAGACCATTCCGGTGAAATGGGACGGAAGACCGCACGCGGTGGATGTGTCGTTGCCCGGAATGAGCGTGCAGTATTTCATGCTCGCGCGGGTGGAAGCGGCGGTTTTCGAAACAAGCAAGACGGGATAAGTGGTGCGTGGTTGGTGAACCGTTGTTGTCACCTCCCCCTTTCCCCC
>DAOLDN010000684.1:0-1847 GCA_035327385.1 Verrucomicrobiota bacterium
CCGGCAAGCCGTTCCCGGGTGACGCCGTGTGCGCCGAGCGTCTCGATGTAGCGGTTCAAATCCCCGTTGCCGCGCAGAAACTCCAGATACGCCTCGCAGATGGCGATGTCGTCGGGCGTCGTGTTGTTGTGAAGTTTTTGGTGCCATTGCTCCATCCAGGTGCCGCCGACCTCCTTGATATGGTGACGGTGCATGATCTGGAGGATTTCATCGCGGATGCGCTGGCCCTCGCCACCCCGACCCACGCAGGTCAGTGACAATCGGATGAGATCCCGCAGGTCGCGTTTCTCAATCCACGATTGCGCAAGCTTCGCCGTGAGCCGGTCCTGCGAATGGGTCAACTCGCGCGGCTTCGTGTTGTAATTGCGCTGCCAGTCCAGTTGACGGATGGCGGAGTATCGAAGCCACACGGCGATCGCGGTCCAGGCTTCGCGCGAATCCCCGGCCTCATCCGCCAGTTCGTGCGCGAGATTGAACCGGTGCATCAACGTCCACCCATGCTCGCCAACCTCCCCCTCAACGATGCGTTCCTCGATGCGCGTCAGATCGCCGGCCGCCTCCGGTCGGGGAGCGACCGGTATGAAAATGTTCTGGCCGCGCTGCTTGATCCATTGATTGGACGCCGTCTGATGCAGGACGAAACTGACGCCGGCGGGAACGTTGTTTTCGGGAAACTCCAGCTTCAGGAAACGCAGCTCCCGCGCGTCGCCAAAAGGCGTTTCCACCGCCTGCTCGTTGACAACCACCGTGTCCGCCGTGCGAAATTCAGCCGGTGGCAGACGCCATTGGCCGCGAGCGCGCTCGGGCACGCCCCAATGCAGAGCCAGCGGCCCGGGAACATTGGTCAGCAGCAGCAATTGATAACGCCCGCCGCTGTGCGTCACCGCCACTGCCAGTTCCCCGCCCGCGTCCAGCGCGAGAATCTTCTGGTGCAACAGCTCCACGCTCTGCGTCGCCTGCCTGAGAACCTCGCCGGGCGGCGGACCTTTGGGTTGAGAATCGGGCGGGGGAGTTGTCGCGGAGGTTTCGTTCAACACGAGATAATAGTCTTTTCCGTGGTTGTTTTCCCAACGTTTGGTGACGGGACAAAAGAGGTCAAACACAAGGAACGGCGCTTGTGGATTTGCTTCAAAACGAAGAACCGTCTTGCCCGCGCCCTGGTCCGGATGGAACGGCGTCTGCACGGCGGAATCGTTGATGCGGTTCGTTCCCTTGGGCCAGAGCGATGGCGGTGGAGATTCCCATCGGCCCGGCCTCTGGCGCGTCAGTCCCCAGTGCAGTACGTAGGGCTTGTCACTTTCGAGATGAAACGTGACCTGCAAACCGCGACCGGTGGTTTCCTTCTGCACGCTCAACCGAAGATCGTTTCCCCGTTTGATGACCGTCTCCTGCACACGCAACGATTAGGCGGCGGCACGCGGAATGGCAAACCTTTTTAGTCACCGGACCGACCGTCCGCCGTGAAGCCAACCAACCGGCAGCCCCCGCGTTCCACTTGCATAATCGGAGGGCGATCTCTGGCTGATTTTTGGACCGGCTACGGCCATGGATCGTGACCCCGCAAGTCGGCGAGGATTGCGCTGCCGCGCCTGCCGTTCAAGCCGCCGTGAGCCTTGAAAGGTGAGTGTTGAAAGTTCTCCGTTCCCTCCTCGGAGGGCTCAGGGGTGGGTTTCCGAATTCGATGTTGAGCGTTGAAGGTTGAGCGTTGCCCGTGGTCGAGGCGTTGCGTCTGGCGGCCCAAAGCCTGCATCGGGCGCAGAATTATTTTGGCGAGTTATACCGGCGATGGCGTGCGCGGCTGGGCAGTCCCAAAGCCATCACCGCCATGGCGCATAAACTGGCGCGCA
>DAOLDN010000685.1:0-1846 GCA_035327385.1 Verrucomicrobiota bacterium
CCCCGCCAGTGACGTTGTCGCTTCATTCAAAACCACGAGCAAGATCATCAACGTGGCCGCCCGTGCCGAAGCCGAGGCTCAGGGCGCAGACGAAGCGATGCTCATCAACACCAACGGCGAGGTCGCGGAAACCGCAGGCGGCAATCTGTTCTGGGTCTATCGCGACAAGATTTGCACCACGCCTTCCGGTCGCGGCGTATTGCCGGGCATCACACGCGCCGTGGTGCTGGAAATCTGCCAGACGCTCGGACTGGAAACCAACAAACGCGTCATCAAACCGGAGGCGCTGCGAAATTCCGACGCCATCTTCGTCACCCAAAGCGCGCTCGGAATCGTCCCGATCACATCGCTCAACGGCGAACCTGTCGGCCATTCGCCGCTGGTGGACCAGATTCATAGCGCCTATTGCGAAATGCTCGCGAAGGAATGATGGCGGATCGATCGGTGGTCGTTTGTGAGTCCCAGGCAATTCAATTTGAAATGAAACGGTCCCAAAAAGTCTGCGTTCCCGTCGTGAAACTGGCCGGGCTGGCCGCCATCACTGCCGTGCTTGTTTTCTTTGTGGTGTTCTGGTGAGTCCGGGTGCGGATTGCAGCGGCGCTTTGTTGGGCGTGGGAGGGCGCGGTGATTTTCAACGAATGTCGAGATGCCCCATTTTCCCATTTCCTCCCGGTACATTTTTCCCCATCTTCTACGCCACAGATTTCTATGGCTGAGAAAACAAAAGCTGCGGTTTACGACGAGAGCAAGATCAAGACGCTGAGTTCGCTGGAGCATATCCGGCTGCGCACGGGCATGTACATCGGGCGCATCGGCAACGGCAATCATTACGACGACGGCTGCTACATCCTGCTCAAGGAGGTCGTGGACAACGCCATTGACGAATACATCATGGGCCACGGCAAGGAAGTGGAGATCACCATTGATGGCACGCACGTCTGCGTGCGCGATTACGGTCGCGGCATCCCGCTCGGCAAGGTCGTGGACTGCGTTTCCAAGATCAATACCGGCGCGAAATACAACGACGATGTGTTCCAGTTCAGCGTCGGCTTGAACGGCGTCGGCACGAAGGCGGTGAATGCGCTGTCCAAGTCTTTTGTTGTACGCAGTCATCGCGATGGCGAATACGCCGAGGCGCAATTCAAGATCGGCAAACTGAAAAAGGAAGATTCCGGCAAGACCAAAGAGCCGAACGGAACTTACATCGAGTTCGAGCCAGACGATTCAATCTTCAAGGACACGGAATTCAAACCGGAGCATGTCGAGAAGCGGCTGCGCCATTACAGTTACCTGAACACGGGGCTGAAACTGATTCTTAACACCGGGGAAGGTCAGGAACCGAAGATATTCCAATCGCGCCACGGCTTGATGGACCTGGTGATGGAGGATTTGTCCGGCGACGGCAGCGAACCGCTGTATTCCCCGCTGCACTATGCGAGCAAGACGCTGGAGTTCTGTTTCACCCACAGCAATTCACGTTACGGCGAGACGTTTTATTCCTTCGTCAACGGCCAATACACCAGCGACGGCGGCACGCACCTCAGCGCGTTCCGCGAAGGTTTGCTCAAAGCGGTGAACGAGTATTGCGGCGGCAAGTTCGAAGGCGACGATGTGCGCGAAGCGATGGTTGGGGCAGTGTCAATTCGCCTGAAAGACCCAATCTTCGAGTCGCAGACGAAGAACAAGCTGGGCAACACGGAAATCCGCACCGAACTCGTCAACAACGTCCGCGAAGAGCTGCTGCACTTCTTCCAGCGCAACAAGCAGATTGCGGAAACCATCGTCGCGAAGGTGAAGGACACGCAGGAGTTGCGGAAGGAATTGCAGAACGTGAAGAAGCTCGCGC
>DAOLDN010000686.1:0-1846 GCA_035327385.1 Verrucomicrobiota bacterium
GACCGACGACATCCGGCTCACCGCCGGTGCGTTCCATTTCCGCGAGCGACCACAACTTGTCCGGCCGGGCCTCCAACCGCGCCTGCACCTTGGCCCACGCCAAACCTGGGTGACGGCCCATGTTCTTGTCAAACCGGGCTTTCAACGCGGCCAGCAACTCGTCGCGTTGATTGGGGGACAATTCCTTTTTGGCGTTGGTGGTTGTTTTCATAAGTCGGACAATAGTTCGCAAAGTAAATCAATTCGGCAAATAAGGCACAAGCCGGGCAATCCATTTGTCGGAGCGCGGCTATGTCGCAGACCAGCCGCAGCAGCTACGCCTCCACCGAGCGCGTGGAGCAATCTTGCGCGGTTTGATGTTCAGGCGTTGCTGCGACCGGCTTTCAGCACAGTCGCGCTCCGTCACAGTTCCAACATGCCATACTCATTCCGAAACCGCGCGCTGCTCCACGGCCACGTTTTCGGGTCGAGCACCAAGCCCGCCTTCGCCGGATTGCTTTCGATGTATTTGCGCGTTTCTAATTCATGCTCACTGTCGCGCATGTAGGTGTCCCAATAATCCGCCTGCCAAAACTCACCGCGTCGTTTCAGCAGCCGGTTCGCCTTTTGTGCCGTGTATTTTTTCCAGCTTTCCAGAGTCTCCGCCATCGGGGTGGTATCCACCTTGAACAACGCATGGACGTGATTCGGCATCACCACCCACCCGCGCAAATCGTAACGCTCACCGTGGAAGAACCGCACTGCGTCTTCGACGAGACTGGCGATCTCCGGTTTGCGCAGATGACATTCTCCATGCCCGCGGTCGAGATACGCTTCCAATTCCACCCGCCGCTGCTGGTCATCCTCGATCTTCCAAAGGTGCTCCCACTCGGAACGAAGCGATTCGGGAAACGAATCGGCGAGGCGAAACGTGACGAACTGCGTGAGTCCCGGCTCATCGCGATGCGGCAGATACCCGCGCTCATTCCAACCACGAAAACCTTGCTTGGCATCTTCCGGTTTTGGCGGTGACGACCAGCGGCGTTTGCTCTCAACCAAATCGCGCACGCCGGGATTGTGCGGCGGCCCTTGTCGTCGAATTCCGTTGTCTGGCTTACTCGAACTAAAACGGGGGCTAGGTCTTTCTCACACTGCTGGAGCAATTGGTCCAATTGCCCATCATCGCGATAAAAGTAATCCTGCTTGCATTGCTCGTTTATCGAAGCACGGGGAATGAGAGTCAGCGGCGCAAGTCGCGCAACCGCGATTTGCTTTTCTGTCCCCTCAATTCGGAACTGCCGTAGATAATGCTGCGGAACAAAGTGCTGACTCTTGTTCGTAGGCATCTTCTTTTACGCCTTCGCGTAAACCTCCGCCCCCTTTTCCACGAACTCCTTCGACTTCTCTTCCATCCCCTTCTTCAGCGCCTCTTCCTCGGCGATGCCTTGTTCGGCGGCGTATTTGCGGACGTCCTCGGTGATCTTCATGGAGCAGAAGTGCGGGCCGCACATGGAGCAGAAGTGCGCGGTCTTCGCGCCTTCTTGCGGCAACGTCTCGTCGTGGAATTCACGCGCGGTGACGGGGTCGAGACTGAGGTTGAATTGATCCTCCCAGCGGAATTCAAAGCGCGCCTTGCTCAATGCGTTGTCGCGGTATTGCGCGCCGGGATGACCCTTGGCGAGGTCGGCGGCGTGCGCGGCGATCTTGTAGGCGATGACGCCGTCTTTCACGTCTTTCTTGTTCGGCAGGCCGAGGTGTTCCTTGGGCGTGACGTAGCAGAGCATCGCGCAGCCATACCAGCCGATCATCGCCGCGCCGATGCCGCTGGTGATGTGGTCGTAGCCGGGCGCGATGTCGGTGGTGAGCG
>DAOLDN010000687.1:0-1836 GCA_035327385.1 Verrucomicrobiota bacterium
CAGGGGGTGAGCAACGCATCAACACCGACGCAACTCTCAGCGCCAACGTCTGGTATCACGTCGCCGTCACGCTCAACGGCAACACGGGCATCCTCTACCTCAACGGTGTTCAGGTCGGCATTACCAACAACATGACGCTGCGACCGTCGAGCCTGGGCAATACGGTGAATAATTACCTCGGACGTTCGCAATACGCCGGGGATGCTTATCTCAATTCCACGTTTGACGAATTCCGAATCTACAGTGTGGCGCTCTCGGCATCCGAAATTGCGGCCCCCTATGCGTTGGGACCAAGCGACGTATTGAGCGACGAGAGTCCGATGATGGAGATGGTTTCGACGCCGACGGACCTGACACTGACGTGGTCGTTGGAATCCGCCGGTTACACGGTTCAATCGCGCACCAATCTGCTGATCGGCGACTGGATCAACGTCCCGTCGCCATCACCGCAAATCGTCAACGGCCGGTGGCAAGTCACGTTGCCTGTTTCCGCAGGCACGCCGGAGACTTATTACAGGCTTTCAAAATAGAACAATGACTCCGGTCAGTATCAATACCCGCGCCGTCACCCGGACCGGCGTTTGTGTGAATCGCAGTCGTCCGCGCGGTGCCGACATCAATCGGACGACGACGCGCGCGGCATCGCCATGATATGTAAATGAACGTCGCGTTCGATGACTTCCGGCTTCTTCCGACACAACCGAGACCTTTCACCGTTTGATCAAATGAATGCACGTATGGACATTGGTTTCGCCAGAATCATTCGTACCGCCTCCATTGCGATTGCGTTGCGGTGGTTGATCTCCTGCGCTGTTGCCGCGACATCTTCCGCCACCATTGAGGCAGAGTCGGGGGTGCTGGGCGCGGACTGGGCGGTCAGCAACAACGTCAGCCCCGAGTTTATCACCATTCTTTCCAACGGTGCGGGCAGCAATCCCGGCAGCTCGAATCGCGTGGCCACCTACACCGTCACTTTCCCGGCGCCGGCCAATTATCATTTGTACGCCCGCATCCGGGTGGGGACAGGTGGAGCCAATGACGACAGCCTTTTTTATGCGAACAGTTTCGGAGAAAAATCCCCAACCACTGACGACGACTGGGTCACGGTGAACGGATTATCGGGCGTGGGGTTCACGAACGCGGCCTCCGTGGTGACGGGCGGTGGCTCGGCGGGCGCAGGAGTGTGGAAGTGGATCAATTTATCGCAGTTCGGAGCGCAGAGCGGATTTGCGGTGAGTTCGACGAATCTGACGGTGACCTTTCAGATCGGAGCGCGCGAGGACGGATTGCAGGTGGACAAGTTCGTCTTCGGCATGAGCGGCGTGCAATACACCGTGGCCAACCTGGACGCTGGAGAGGACGGTGCGCTGCCGGCCGGAATTGCCGGACTTACCTGGACGGACGTGCGCCAGCGAATTGACGGTTTTGGCGGAGGCGTGGTGTTTCTCAATGACGGTTCGGCGCTCAACAACAGCAACGCCGACACGCTCTTCAAGATGGACACGACGAACCAACTGGGCCTGACGTTGCTGCGCGTGCGTATCGCGCCGAACAACAACTGGTCCAACAGCGTCAGCGCCTGGGCCAGCAGCGTGAATGAGGCCCGGTTCGCGGCCCTGCGAGGCGCGGGAGTGCTGGCCACTCCCTGGAGCCCGCCCGCCTACATGAAGAGCAACAACGACGTCAACAACGGCGGCTCGGTGCTGCCCGAACAATACGTCAGTTACGCGGCCTATCTGGAGAAATATGCCAGCAACATGATGGCCAACGGTGTGCAACTCACCGCCATCGGGGTTCAAAACGAACCGGATTGGGCGACGTCCTACGAATCGTGTG
>DAOLDN010000688.1:0-1832 GCA_035327385.1 Verrucomicrobiota bacterium
CATGATCTGGTCCATGGGGCCGGACGGGCAGGTGGGTTTATCGGACAGAGCCAACGCGGGCTTGAACAAGGACAACGTCCTGAGCTGGCAGTAATGCTTGATGTGATGAGCAGAGGTCGCAACAAACACACCGGTCGTCATCAGTCGGAGCGACGCATGAAGTGCGCCTTCACGCTCATTGAACTGCTCGTCGTCATCGCCATCATCGGCGTGCTGGCGGCGGTGGCGCTGCCCCGCTTGTCCGGCTTCGGCAGGGCCAATGCCACCATCGCCGCCACGCGGCAATTGCTCGACGACGTTTCCCTGGCCCGTACCCGGGCCATGGCCAGCCGGTCGGACGTTTACATCGTGTTCGTGCCTCCGGCCAGCCGTCTGCCCAACAACTTCATCAACCTGCTGCCGACGGTCCAGGAACGCACCCAGGCGACCAATCTGGTGACCGGCCAGTACACGAGCTATGCGTTGTTCTCCGAACGCAACGTGGGCGACCAGCCGGGCGTGCGCAATCCGCGTTACCTGACCCCGTGGAGGACCCTGCCCAACGGAACGTTCATCGCCACCAACAAGTTCAACTACGGCCTGTCCCAGCCGTATCTCCCGAACGGTGTGCCTCCGTTTCAGACCAATGCCTTCCCGTTTCCAGCCGCCAACAGTCCTGTATTCATGCTGCCTTACATCGGGTTCGATTATCAGGGCCGCGTGATCGGCGGGCGCGACGCGATATTGCCGGTGGCACGCGGCGGCATCATGTATAACCGCGACGCGAACGGAAACCTCGTCGCTCCGTTCACTGCCGACGCCCTGGAGAACCCGCCGTTCAATTCCGTCACGCTTTCAAACCATGTCCGAGTTGACTGGCTCACGGGCCGCGCGCGTGTGGAAAGGCAGGAGATACAATGAAGCTGTTACCATCCAATCCCTGTTGGAGTTCAAGCTTCAGCTTGTTTCCGCACACGTTTAAGCGTGAACTCCAACAATCCTCCCGCCAATCCGCGTTCACGATGGTGGAAATCGCCATTGCGCTGGCGGTCATCGGATTCGCCCTCGTGGCCATCATCGGAGTGCTGCCCACCGGCCTCAATGTCCAGCAGCAAAATCGCGAGGAAACCATCATCAATCAGGACGCCTCCATCTTCATCAACGCCATCCGCAACGGCGATCGCGGACTGGATGAACTGACCAATTACGTGATCGTGATCACAAACCAGATGTGGCGATTCAATGTGACGGACACCTCGACAAATCTCGCCACTGGCAGTTGGCCGGACACGCGCTGGTATCGTTTTGATGACGCATCCCCCGGCAACGCGCAACGGTTGACCAATGGCATGCGCATCGTCGGCCTGTTGGGCAAACAACGGATTGAACCGATAGAGGGCGGGTATTACAGCAACTCTGTGACGGCGTTCTTCCGCGCGTTGAGCGGCGCTGCCACCGAGAAATTTCCGCAAGCCGACGGCAACATGTTGAACATGGCGTTCGCCTACAGGCTCGTGCCCGAACTCTCGCCCTTGCCGACACCTGAGGTCACGGATTTCACGCCCACCTTCGATGCCAATCTGCACGAGTTGCGGTTGCGATTCAGTTGGCCGCTGCTGCCCAACGGCATCGTGGGCAACGGCAGGCAGACGTTTCGCACGATTGCTGGAGGGAGCTTTGAGCGCGTGAACAACAACGCTCTTACGAACCTCCACTTCCTTCGCAACCAAACCTTCGTCACCGCGCCATGAGAACGGAATTCAACATTCAACGTGAGGATTTCGCGATGGTCCGCCGACGGCAGGAGCGCGGGCGGCCCGCCCGCGAGTCGGTGACGTTGACTGAAACATGCG
>DAOLDN010000689.1:0-1824 GCA_035327385.1 Verrucomicrobiota bacterium
AGCCGGCTGGCAAAATGCTGTGAAACTTTGCTGCGCTTCAACATTCAGCCACAGGAGATTTGAGCGGATGTTTTGAAACCGTTCCACGGCCAGTTTGCCGTAAAAGGCGCCGAGCCTGGGCAACTGTTGCGCCTGGGCCAGCGCCATCAGGTTGTTCAATGTCACGGCTTCAGCCACCGGATCGCCTGTCTGCGCGCGCAACCATCGCGCCTGCGCGTAACTGTCGGCGGCCCTGTCCAGTTGACCCCCCGATTTGTGGATCAACCCCAGGTTGTTCCAGGCGGAAGCCTCCAATGCAATCGCCCCGGTTTCTGAAGCGGCGTCGCGCGCCTCCTCGAAAAGCCGGACCGCCGGAACGGCACGCCTGCCTGCGGCCTCACAAGCGCCAAGATTGATCAACGTTGAAATCACTCCCGGCACATCCTGGATTTCCCGGCGCAGTTTCAACGCTTCCTCAAACGCCGATCGAGCCGCGGTAACTTGGCGCATTCCATACAATGCCGAACCGAGATTGGCCTGAGCGTCGGCCTCGCCTGCGCGGTCGCCGATTGCGCGACGTTCCTCCACCACGCCGGTCAGTATCTCGCGAGCCTTCTCCGGTTGCTTCAAAGCGACGGCGAGCCAACCCAGATTGTTTCGCGCCGCAAGTTCGGCGACGCGGTCGCCGTTGGCACGCGCCAGTTGCAGCGCCGCGTTCAGTTCACGGTCGGCACGGCTGTAGTCTCCTGTATCGCGGCACAATACTCCGACAAGATTTCGCAGGCGTGCTGAGGCACGGCAGTCCTGCAATTGTTCGTTCAGTCGCAGTGCGGCCTCCGCGCTGGTCAACGCCTCGTGGTAGCTGCCGATGGTCTGCAAAACGGAAGCCAGATTTGCCAGCGCCTGCATCTCCACGTCGGGCTGCTGATTCGCGCGGGCAAACTGGACCACTGTCAACAGTTCCGCGTGTGCCCCGGCCAATTGTCCCACCGTTCGCAACACCAACGCCCGGTTCATCCGCGTGATCATTTTTCCGCGCTCGTCCTGCGTCCTGGAATAAACGTCGGTCGCTTCGTCGAAACAGCGGGTGGCTGCCGTGATGTTTCCCAGCGATAGTTCCGCCGCGCCGAGCAGGTTCAATGACCGTCCCAGGCCCTGCGAATCGTCGTTGGCACGTCGCATGGATACGACGTTGGAGTGCAAATTCGCCGCCGTCGCGAAAGAACCTTCCCATGCCGCCAACATTCCCAGTTCGTCGTCGCGGTCCGGCAGCAATTTCGGACAATGGTTGGTGATGGAATCCGCCATCGAATCGAAAGCGGCCCTGGCTGGAGTGCCGGCGCAGTCGCGCGCAAGGAGTTGCGCGTGGCGAAAGCGGATTTCAACACGGATGGCGTCGGCGTTGGTTGAGTTCTCCCACACGGCCCGGTTGTTTTCAGCCGATCGGATCAGAGCCAGCGTCTCGGATTTGCGTCCGTGTTCAAGACTCGCCGGGACAGCGGCCAGGGCGGCGTGAACTGAGGCGACATCGGGTGCTGGCGACGTCTGCCCAAACAACGACGATGACAGACAGAGAGCCGCGACGATCATTAAACGTTGAAGTCTTCCACACATGCAATTTCCGTGGACTGGCATCCGTGATAACGTTCACTTTGCAGCGCCCGGTGTTTTTGGAGCGGCGGCCTGCGATATGGGGACTTTCTTCAGTGCGGCTGCAGGGTCAATTTTGCCGTAGCCCCATTCACGATTTGGCACCGCGCCGGTAAAGTTGTCTTTGCGGGCGGTTTCGATGATGATTTTTTTTATCTGCTCGGAGTCGAGGTTTGGGTTCTTTTGGAGCACTAA
>DAOLDN010000690.1:0-1811 GCA_035327385.1 Verrucomicrobiota bacterium
TGGCGCTGGTTGTTTGTGATCGGCACGTTGCCGGCGCTGCTGGCGCTGGTCATCCGCTGGCGTCTCAAGGAGCCGGAACGTTGGTTGCGATTGAAAGAGTCGGGCGAAATCAAGAAGCACAGTGCCTTCACTTATCGGGAGTTGTTCAAAACGCCCCGGTGGCGGCGACATTCATTGCTGGGCATGTTGCTTTGTTGTTCGGGTATCATCGGCATGTGGGGCATCGTGTTCTTCACTCCGGAGCTGATCGGCAGCGTTTTGACCAAATCATTTCTGGCTCAGGGAATGTCGGAAGCCGAAGTCGGTCCCAAGGTCGCCAGTTGGCGAAGCACGGCGATGCTGGTGTTGCAGGTCGGGGCGTTCCTCGGAATGTTGACGGCCTCCGCCGTGGCGTCGTCCATGGGCCGCAAGAAGGCGTTCTCGCTGACGTTGACCTCCGCCATGGTGGCGACGGCGGCGGCGTTTCACTTCTTCCATTCCCCGGCGCAGTTGTGGCTCATCTTTCTGATGGGTTTCTGTCTTTTCTCGGTGTTCGCGGTTTACGCGATTTATCTGCCCGAACTGTTTCCCACGCATTTGCGAAGCACGGGCACTTCGTTCTGCTACAACGTGGGCCGCTTTGTGGCGGCAGCCGGTCCGCCCATGCTGGGCTGGTTGAAAACGGGCGTCTATTACAATTCCCCGGAGCCGATGCGTCCCGCAGCCATCACCATGTGCGCCGTCTTTCTGTTGGGACTCGCTGTATTGCCGTTCCTGCCGGAAACGAAAGACCAGCCGCTGCCCGAGGATGAACGCGGTGCCTTCCATTAAACCTGAACCATGCAACGCTGCTTCAGGCCCAAGTCAGAACTCGACGTCGCCTATCACGACACCGAATGGGGCGTGCCCGTTCTCGATGACAGGTTCGGAGAGCACGACTTGACTTAAATTGCCTGGGATGAAACACGGTTGATTGAGTCCAAAAAAAGACTATAATCAGGCCATGCTCACAATTCTTAAACCAAGCGAGCTGAAGGACAACACCGGCAAGGTGCTGGATGCCGCCAAAAAAAACCCTCAATACGTCGTACGTGATGACGTGCTGCTGGTGATCCAACGCGCCGATTTCGTGCCTGAGTCCGGTGAGTCGGAAGTGTTGACCTCTGCCAAGCGTCGGTCTGAGCTTTGGGACAAACTGTGACCTCCGTCCCACAACCCGGCGATGTTTGGTTTGTTGACTTTGGTTATGACGAGAAGCCAAGACACGCGCTGGTCTTATCGGTGAAGAAAGATGCCCGTCTGGCACTGGCCACGGTGGTCACGATCACCAAACAGTTCGGCGGCACGCCTTATGAAGTAACCCTCCCTCGCGTGCCGTGGTTGAGAGAACAGAGCTACATCAACGCGCAAAGTCTCCAGCCTGTCCAGTTTTCCGAGTTTGCGCGCAAAGCGCCGGGCAGGTTTGACGAACGTGTGATTGAGCAAGTCCGCAAGTCTGTCCGCGACTGGCTGTCCCTTTAAGCCCGCTCCCGGTTGTCGCTCCTCAACGGACAATCGTGAGGACGAACAGTGCGATGATCGTCAATGCCACCACCCACCAGACCCAGTGAACGCCGCGTGGGACAGCGGATGATTTTTCGCCGCCAAACTCGCGCTTCACGAAATCATCGTAATCGAAATTCTCGTCGGGAAGGTCCAGCGAGTCGTATCGAGCCTGTTCCGACCAGCCTGTGGTGTCGTCTGAGCCACATTCGGGACAAGCCTTTGCTCCGGGAGGAACTTCAGCGCCGCACTGCGGACAAACGTCGGGAGCGGGCATGTCACGCTACGCC
>DAOLDN010000691.1:0-1799 GCA_035327385.1 Verrucomicrobiota bacterium
CGTTCTCGGCGTCTCTGCGTTTGTTCCGTCCCAATTCAACCGCATGGATCCGGCTAAAAGGGGAAATGCAGGGCGGCGGTTTTGCGCATCTTTCTGCTTGCGAAACGGGCCAAAACCCGTTCCCCTCTGACCGTGAGATTCTATGAAATGAAACAGAGGAACGTGATGAAAAAACTGACGATGAATTTGTTGGCCGCCACGCTGTTGGCGGCGGTGGTTGCGGGGGGCGCGGGTTGTTCGACGACGGTTCAAGGCACTTCGCCCGGGGCCAGTGCCGTTGTCTGGGACAGCGGCACCCTGAAATCCCAGGAATACGCCACGTTCGACGTGGGGTGCAACGCGGCCGTGATGGCACTCAACCAACTGGGCCACGCCGTTGTGGGCCAGGAGCGCAATGAAGTCCTTTGCACCCTCACGGCGCGGGCCGTCGGCGACAAAAAGATCACCGTTCGTGTGCGCAAGGTTTCCGGCACGGTTGTTGGGTTTGAAATCCGGGTGGGAACATGGGGTGAACAGGTGCAGTCGTTGGAAATCCTTCAAGCGATTCGCAAGCGCCTGTAACGGACCGCCGCTTTCTGGCCGCCGCCGCGAAATTCACCGCAGCGGCGGCTTTTTGTTTCTTTCGCTTGCCTGATTCGGCGTGTCGGGTAACTTTTCCCGCGTGAAAGCCATCGGGAACACTGGGAAAAATGGTCTGCACTCCAAATCACTTCACTTATTCGTTTTATGAAAGAGTATCAATCCGGGGACATCCGTAACTTCGCAATCGTGGGTCACGCATCGTCGGGGAAAACCATGCTCAACGAGGCCATGCTGGCCTGCGCCGGAGTTATCGGGCGCATGGGCAGCATCGCGGCAGGTTCGACGGTGTCCGATTACCACGTCAGCGAGCAGCAACGGCAGATTTCGGTGTCCGCCTCGCTCATGCACCTGGAGTGGCTCAACAAGAAGTTCAACATCATTGATTGTCCGGGCTACGCGGATTTCATCAGCGAAGGTTTGGGAGCGTTGCGCGTCGGGGATTTCGCGCTGGTCGTCGTCAACGCCGCTCACGGCGTCGGCGTGGGCACGGACGCCGTGTGGAAATACGCCACGCAGTCCGGCATCCCGAAAATGATCGTCGTCAACGCGTTCGACAAGGAGGACGTGAGCTTTGACGAGACGTTGCGACAAATCCGCGAGCATTTCGGCGACCGCGTGTTTCCGCTGACCATTCCCGTGAATCCAGGTCCGGGCTTCAATCTGGTGCTGGACGTTCCTCGCAGCGAAGTCATCACCTACGCCGGCGACAAGAGCGGCAAATTCACGGAGGCGGCCGCCACCGGCGATTGGGCCGAACGCGTCAAACAACTGCATCAGGAACTGATCGAGCACGTTGCCGAATCCGACGATTCGTTGATGGAAAAGTTTTTTTCGCAGGGCGGATTGTCCGAGGAGGAGATGCGCGCCGGAATCCACAAGGCGATTCAGGAACAGGTGTTCGTTCCGCTGTTCGTCACCTCGGCGGAGAACAACATCGGCGTGGCGCGGCTCATGGACTTCATCGCCAAATACGGGTCGTCGCCCGTGGACCGCAAGACGGTCAAGGCCGTGGATTCCAACGGGAGCGAGTGCGACGTGGATCTCGCCGGATCGGAGACGGTGTGTTACGTGTTCAAGACGATGAGCGAGGCGCAGTTCGGCGAATTGTCGTTTTTCCGCGTCTATTCCGGCCAGGTGAAAATGGGCAGCGAACTGTACAACACCGACCGGCGCATCAGCGAAAAGATCGGCCAGATTTATCTGCTCAATGGAAAGTC
>DAOLDN010000692.1:0-1799 GCA_035327385.1 Verrucomicrobiota bacterium
ACACCTTTATTCCTGATCGCACCGACACTCCTCACTCGTGAGCCGCTTCGGTGCGGGAATAAAGGATCGCACAATATGGCGTTGTGTGACGCACCGCTGCTTCACTGTCACGCTGACTGCTTCCCGGATTCCCCATCCGGCCCGCCGCCGCCCGCGTCGGGGCAGTCATCGCGCCAGTTCGCAGGCATCGTTCGTGCCAACCCGCCGCTCGCCTGAGAAGGAACAGCCGGGTCTGCTAACCCCAAAGCCCCCGCCCAACCCCAATGCTAGACCCCTTCCGTCCCCAAGTGGTCGTCGCTGGGAATTGATTGGCTCGCTGCGCTCGAACGTGGGGAAACGAAGTTTTTTGTGTCGGCAGCTTCGTTTTCAGGTCCGGCTTTTTCTGACTCTGCGTTTCTCTCCGTCGCCCTCATGGCGTCAGCCCAAGACCAGCCCGCCCCTCGCGGCGACCTTCTGAAGAGCACTTCCACGGGGGAGGGCTGGGGCTTCCGCTTTTTCATGAAGGGCGACGGACAGAAGACGCAATGCAGAGCAGAAAAAAAAAAGACCATGAAAACTACATCACAAAAAAATAACTCAGGGGCTCGGGAGCAGATCCGCAATATCGAGCAGACTAACACCAACACCGAAGCCGCGCCGGTGGCGCAGCCAGAGCGCAAAGACAATCGCTTGCCGATTGATTCGGAAGCACGGAAGGCGAACCGCACGTTGCCGACCCCGAAGGTGTTGAACCTTTTGTTGACCACCTTGCCGGACGTTTACCGCGCCGCCGAGGTTGTTGGGAAGTGGGTTTGGGTGACGTTCAAAGAGCAACCCGCCGCCGAGATTCGGCAGCAGTTGGCGCAGCTTGGCTTTCACTGGAATCGCGAGCGCCAAGCGTGGCAGCACCCCTGCGGTCAGTTCCGCTTGAGCAGCGCGCAAGACCCACACGAGAAGTATTCGAGCTACCGCCCCGCGAGCATCCGCCGCAGCGCGAAGGCGCAGACCCCGGAGGCAGTCGCCGCGTGATTCAATCGGGGCGGGCAGCACCCGCCCCAAACTCTCCCAAGATTATGACGAACTCTTACACCCTCCGAGCCGGTGACGTTGTCGAGTATGCCGGCCAGCCTTGCCGCGTGATTCGCGTGAGCGAATCCGCCGCCCTTGTTGCGGTGATTCAGAAGCCGCGCACCATCACTCCGCGCTTTTGCAAGCCGGTGACGATTCAACCGCGCCCCAAGCTGGAGCGCATTTCCCCAAACTCCGAAATCCCAATCCTTAACCGCTGACACTATGAACCAAGACCAGAATATCAATCCAGAGGAAGCGCTCCGCGCCGTTTTCGGCGAACCGCAGCAGATCGCCGACGGCATCACCGCCTTTGGCCCGGTGATTTACGGCTACACCCGAGCGCAGGCCGTCGCCGATGGCGTGCAAGTCGAAGTGACCAAGACCGCGCAGGAAGCCGGAATCAAATTCCCGATGTTCCTGACTCGCGCCGTGTTCGACGCCTACGTTGCCGTGCCGCACGGCGTGACCGGCCAGGACGAAGCCGGACGGCTTTGGGATGTGGTTTGGATGACCCGCTTTGCCATACTGCGAAGCCACGGGCACACCGACCGTTGCCCGGTCGCGCTTTACGTCCGCAACGACAACCGCGCCGCCAAGCTCGTGAAGCTCATCGCCACTTGCGGCCCGCTGGACATTGACGACCCGCAACCGGCCATCACCGTGATGTTGCCGGACGAGGATTGAACCCACCAACGGCCGCGCTCCGCTCCGGGGCGCGGCCCTTTGACCTATGACCTCCCAATCATTTC
>DAOLDN010000693.1:0-1798 GCA_035327385.1 Verrucomicrobiota bacterium
CGATCTTCAGCCAGCCGTTGGTGATGTTCAGCGAGGCGTTGTTGATCAGGCGCAACGTGCCGGCGTGCTGGCCGGTGGCGTCCACGAACACCGTGCGATTGCTGATGACGGCAGTGTCGTGACGGCTGGGTTGCCAGAATGAGAACGTGTTGATGTTGCCGAAACCGGAAACGTTCACGGTCTGTCCAAGGACGTTCCAGTTGAACACTTCTGCGTAACGATTGTTTTTGTCGCCGGTGAACACCACGGGAGAGGGCGCAGGCCAGGCTGCGAGTTCGTTCAGATATTCTTCGAGGTCGGTGTAGCCGTCGTTGTCGAAGTCGGCGTTGTTGTTGGCGACGTTGGGATTGAGGCCGTGTTCGATTTCCCATGTGTCCGGCATGCCGTCGTTGTCGCTGTCCCAGCCAGCGGGGCGATTGAACGGAGCGACGCCCGTCACGGGATCGGCGCGCAAATCAAGCAGTCGCCGCCATTCGACGCCTTCGTTGGGGTCGTTGTTGAACGGGTCGTCCGCCCACGCGATGATCTTGCCGGTGCCGGTGAAGGTTTCGTGGATGAGGCGTTCGTTGACGAACACGGAAACGTCGTTCGTGGTGAAGGCATTTGTGTTGTTGAGGCGGAAATCATAATTGCGTTCCCACCAACGCGAACCGACGTGGCGCAGGACGTTGGTGAACGCGTCGCCGGCGGCGAGGGTGAGGCCGATGTTCACGTCGTAGGCGGCAGATTGGAACAGGCTGGAGCCGAAGTCGCCGTTGACGAGCGACGAGGTGTCGAAGGGATCGCTGTCCTTGTTGGTGTCCTTGACGTTGCCGGTGTGATAAACGCGCGTGACGGAGTTGCCTCCAAAAATACCCGTGCCGCCGGCGCGGAAGGTGAGATTGCTGTTGGCGCCGCCCACGGGGTCGTCACCGCCCGGTCCGGCGAGATAAAAGTTGCCGATGAAATTGTTGAAGCTGGGTTGACCGCTGCCGCCCGCGCCGGCAGTGCTGAGCCAGTTGTAGAAAACATTGTTTCGGAAATCATTGATCGCACCTGTGCCGATTTCACTTCCGACGCGCGGCAGGCGGCCCTTGTTGTGGGCGTAGAGATTGTTCAACACGCTGATTTTTGCGTTTGATCCGGCCTGCAACAGATGCGCCAGCGCGTGGCCGGAGAATGAAACGCCGCTGGCTTCCGCATCGGCCTGCGGATAGTTCTGACCCTGGGAGATATTGCAGTTCTGGACTGTCAGAGTGTGGGCCAGTTCGTTGCAGGAGATGGCTTCATCGGTGATGTACATCGTGGTGAGATGGTCCATCATGATGTTGTTGCCGCTGATGTCGAGTGCGTCATAGACGTAGGAATCGGGGAAATCGCCCGGCGTCGGCGAATTGGGCGGCTCGTGGAATCCCTGCATGCCGTAGCCGGGCGCGAACATGACATTGCGGATGATGGTGTTGGCGCTGCCTGCCTTGGTGACGCCGCCCATGATGATGACGGGGCCGGGCGCGGTCTGGCCCGCGATGGTGGTGTTGCCGGAGAGATTATATCGGGACTGGCCTGCGTTCCAGCCGTTGTTGTGATTGCTCTCCGCGCCGTAACGTCCGAGCCAGAACACGCCGGCGACATCGAACACGATCGTTTTTGGCCCGGGCTGGCTGAGCGCCCAACGAAGTGTGCCTGTTGCGCTGTCGTTGAAATTCTTGTCGAGTTTCGTGACGCGATAAACGTTTCCGCCGCGTCCGCCCGTGACGAATTTCGCCGCGCCATCCGCGCCAGGGAACGCCGGCAACTGGCCCGACCCGAATGCGCTGAC
>DAOLDN010000694.1:0-1794 GCA_035327385.1 Verrucomicrobiota bacterium
GTCCGCTGCGGATGGTTTTGCCGTCTTCCTCGATGTCTTCAATCGTGTCGTGCTTCTCGACGTGGGCGATGATGGCTTCAATTTCCTTCGCGCTGTAGCCAAGGCGTTGAAGCGCCTGTGGAACAGTGCGGTTGACGATCTTCAACATGCCGCCACCAGCGAGCAGTTTGTATTTCACCAGCGCGATGTCGGGCTCAACACCCGTGGTGTCGCAGTCCATGAGGAACGCGATCGTTCCGGTGGGCGCGAGCACTGTGACCTGCGCGTTGCGATAGCCGGCCTGTTTTCCGCGAGCCAACGCGCGATCCCAGCAACGGCGCGCTTCCTCTTTGAGATAACCGAATTCTTCGCTCGGATGAATCTCCTCCACGGCTTCGCGATGCAGTTTGATGACGCCCAGCATGGATTCAACGTTGTCCTTCTTCACGGGTTTGGAAACGTGCGCGCAACGGGCGTCCTTGTAACCGGGGAACGCTCCGATGGCCGCCGCGATTTCGGCGCTTTGTTCGTAAGCGTGACCGGTCATGATCGAGGTAATGGCACCGGCCAACGCACGGCCGCCATCGCTGTCGTAGGGCAGTCCGTAGCTCATGCACAACGAGCCGAGGTTGGCAAAACCCAGGCCCAGCGTGCGGAAGATGTGCGAGTTCTCTGCAATTTCCTTCGTGGGATAGCTCGCATTATCCACAAGGATTTCCTGGGCGGTGATGTAGATGCGAACGGCGGCCTTGAAACGTTCGATGTCGAACGTTCCGTCCTCGCGCTTAAACTTCATCAAGTTGAGCGACGCGAGGTTGCACGCGGTGTTGTTGATGAACACGTATTCGCTGCACGGGTTGGTGGAATGAATCGGTTCGGTGCCCTTGCAGGTGTGCCACTTGTCAATCGCTCCGTCGTATTGCAGGCCCGGATCACCGCAAATCCACGTGCCCTCGGCAATCTTGTCGAGCAGCTTGCCGGCGTCCTTCTTTTCCAGCGGCTTGTTGCTGGTGACCGCACGGGTCCACCATTCCCGGCCCGTGGTGGCGGCGGTCATGAATTCATCGCTGACACGGACGGAAAGGTTTTCGTTCTGATACATGACGCTGCCATAGGCGTCGCCGTTGTATGAGCCGTCGTAGCCTTGCTCGATCAACGCCCAGGCCTTCTTTTCCTCCTTCTGCTTGGCGTCAATGAATTCCTCGATGTCGCCGTGCCAGTCGCGGAGCGTGTTCATTTTCGCGGCGCGGCGCGTCTTGCCGCCGGACTTCACGACATTGGCCACCTGATCGTAAACCTTGAGGAAGGACAACGGCCCGCTGGGGCGTCCGCCGCCGCTGAGTTTCTCGCGGCTGGAACGCAACGGGGTCAGATCCGTGCCCGTGCCCGAGCCGAATTTGAACAGCATCGCCTCGGCGGAAGCCAGGCGCATGATGGATTCCATGTCGTCGTTGACGGACTGGATGAAGCATGCGCTGCCCTGTGGATATTCGTATTGCGTGCTGGCGCGTTCGGCTTCGCCGGTCTTGGGATTGAAGAACCAGTTGCCCTTGGCGGACTTGTTGCCGATGCCGTATTCGTGATGCAGTCCCACGTTGAACCAGACGGGCGAATTGAACGCGCCGTATTGATTCACGCAAAGCCAGGTCAGCTCGTCATAAAATACTTCGCCGTCCGCCTTGCTGAAGTAGCCGTCCTTGATGCCCCAGTCGGCGATGGTGCGGCTGATGCTGTGGATCAGTTGCTTCACGGACGTTTCGTGTTCGGACGTGTTCTGTTCGCCGTAAAAGTATTTGGAAACGACGACCTTGGTGG
>DAOLDN010000695.1:0-1763 GCA_035327385.1 Verrucomicrobiota bacterium
TGTCGCCGCCCGCCGTCAGGATGCCGATGCGTTTCATGCGAGTTATGGATTATGAAGGATGAAAGATGAAAGCGCGCGTTGCACCGGGCACTGTGTTCCGGTTTCATCGTTCATAATTCATCCTTCAACCTTTGGTTTGCTGCTGCTGCTCCTCCTGCTGGACCATCATGTGGTCGTCGAGATTGTCGAACTGCTGGAAAATGTAGGCGTCGAACAGCGCCACGCCGATTTCGTTGAGCTTAAACTGAAGCTGGTCGAGATACAGGTGCAGTCCGCGGTCAAATATCTCCTCCACCGTGCTGAACTGGAGTTCGGCGATGAGCCTGCCCGCGAGTTTTTCGGCGTTGTTGGAGAAGCGGCCCTCGGCCACTCCGGAAATGCGCCGCAGCGCGTCGTTCATCTTGCTCACGCAGAACCGCGCCGACCGTGGAAAGTCTTCGTTGAACAGCAGAAACTCGGCGACGAACCTCGGATGCACCTCCGCGCCGTAGAGGGATTTGTAGGCGTCCCAACCGGTGCAGGAACGCAGCACAGCCGACCACGCCAGCGCGTCGGACTGGTTGATGGCGGCGGGCAGACCGCGTTCGGGCAGCAGGTCATAGCGGACATCGAGAATGCGCGAGGTCTTGTCGGCGCGTTCCAGGAACTTGCCGGCCTGCGCGAAGTACCAGCCCTCGTTGCGGATGAGCGTCGCGTAGGACTGGCCGATGAGTTGCAGAGTGCTGTTCTTGATCTGATTGAAGAACTCGGTCGGACTGTCCTTCCAGACCTGGCGCGCCTGCGGTGTTTTCAGAAACCAGTAGAGCCGGTTCAGCTCCTCCCAGAATTCGATGGTGATCTGGTCGCGCACCATTCGGGCGTTCTCACGGGCCTGGTTGATGGACGACACGATGGAATTGGGATTCTCGGTCTGGAACACGAGGAATTCCGTCACCGCCTGGCCGGTGGCTTTTTTGTGCAACTGGAAGAACTGCTTTTCCTCGCCGGTGGTCTGGACGATGGGCAGCCAGTGCCGGGCCAGGTGTTCCTCGTCGAGTTTGCGGTAATCGAGCAGGAGCTGGAGGTTGACGTCCACGATGCGCGCGATGTTCTCGGCGCGCTCGATGTAACGCCACATCCAGAAGAGTGAGTTGGCGACGCGGCTTAACATTTTGAAAAAGTTCCAAGCACCAACATCCAAGCACCCGAGAAATCCAAAGCTCCAAACTTCAACCGCAGTCGCATGAGATATTTGGCGCTTGGTGTTTGATGTTTCTCTGGAGCTTGGAGTTTGGAATTTGGATGTTTCATTTATTCATCTCCATAAAGCACCCATGTGTCCTTGCTGCCGCCGCCTTGCGAGGAATTGACGACGAGCGAGCCTTTGCGCAACGCCACGCGCGTGAGGCCGCCGGGCACGATCACGATTTTCTCGCCGTAAAGAATGAACGGACGCAGGTCAATGTGCCGGCCTTCCAGACAACTGTCCATGTGCGTGGGATGGCGTGACAACGAGATCATCGGCTGGGCGATGTAATTGCGCGGCTCGGCCTCGACCTTTTTGCGGAACTCGGCGATCTCGCTCCGCGACGCCTTCGGCCCCATCAACATGCCGTAGCCGCCAGATTCGTTGGCCGCCTTGACGACAAGTTTGTGCAGATTGGCGAGAATGTATTTTTTGTCTTCCTCCTCGTTGGCGAGATACGTCGGGACGTTGGGCAGGATGGGGTCCTGGTCGAGGTAGTATTTGATCATGCGCGGCACGAAGTAATACATCACCTTGT
>DAOLDN010000696.1:0-1763 GCA_035327385.1 Verrucomicrobiota bacterium
CAGCAGCCATGCGCGAGTCGCCACGCCATAAGCCGTGACGACAACGGCCAGTCCCGCGGCCAGCGCCAGCCACACTTGTGCGGTGACGACGGGTTGCAGCCAGAAGTAAAGCACGCCGACGATTGCCAGCGCGTAAAGTCCCTGCCACGCCTGGCGCAATTGCGGGCCGCTGACGAGCACCTTCTGTCGCTGCCACCAGTGACTCATGCCCAGGGAAATTCCGATGATCAGCGCATGATGCCACCACGGTGCGGTCACAGCGGGATCCGCCGAACGGACGAACCAGATGAGTTGCGCCAGCAACAAATAAACCTGCGCCATCAATGTGATTTCCCTCACGCGCAACAGGTAGATGGAGAACGTCAGCACCACGGCTTCCACGGCCAGCACGAGCGGAAACATTTCGCCGGACGTGTTTTGGCCCGTTGTCGCCAGCCATGCCGCCAGCGCAAGAATGGTGAAATATCCCGGCACGACGCGAAACGCGGAATCATCCCCCACCCTCTGGCGATGCGCCCAGAACGCGTTGAAGGTCATCATCGCGCCCACTGAGCAGCCGAGCCACAGTCCGGTTGTATCGAATCGCACCAATCCCGTGAGACACCAACCCACGGCCAGCGCTCCGCAAATGAACGAACCAACCTTGAGAATCAAACTGCGTTGCGAACCGAGCACAAACAGTATGACGCTTTCCGCCGCAAGCATCAGCGCCAGTTGAACGCCGGAGAATTTTGCGATGATGCCGACTGTCGCCAGCACAAGGCCCTGGGTGAGGTACGCGTTTTTGGTTTCAGGTTCGTTCGGCAGCAACCGTCGTGACAGTCCGGCCAGCGCCAGCAACACCACGCCGCAGGCCAGCGTGAATTTCCAGAAACCGCCGGTGCGCACCTGAATCATCGTCAGCAGAAACAGCGCGTAGAACGCTCCGTTGTTCAACGTCAGAAACGCGGCCCGGTTCCAGCCGGAGAGTTTTTCGTGCTTTGACAAAAACACCGCCGCCGTGAACACGAGCCAGTAGCTCATCAGGAAATACGCGCCAAACCACAATCCCTCGTCCGGCGAGGCCCATCGCCAGTCGCCGCCGTGAAAGAATCTCCAAAACGCGTAACCCGCATACGTCGCCGCAAGGCTTGCGAACGAGAGTCCAGTCCAGCGGTTGCGGATGAGGAACACGACCGCGACCAGCGTCAGCACGAGGTTTGAATACAGTGTGAACGAGCCGACGCGCGTGATGGCGGACGTGTAATAGGCCAGTCCCACGGCGAACAAAGCGAGGACTTCGGATTTGCGACGATCCGCCATCCACGCCATGAAACCCGCCCACACTAACAGCAGCGCGCCGTCAAACACCGCGCTTTGAATGACGCGCAACGGCTCGATGTGATGCGCGGCGTAGGTCGTGAAATAGACTGCCGCCAGTCCGCCGGCGAACAACACCTGCGCGTAATTGCGCATCGCGGGCTTTTCCGCCCTGCGCTGCCACCATGCGCCCAATCCCAGCAACGCGGCGCTGGCGAGATACAGCAATGAGATCTTTCCGCCCGGCCCGAGTTTTCCGATGAAATTCTGGTAGGCATAATTGCCGAAGAACACAAGACCCGTGAGCAACATCACAATGCCCACGCGCACGAGCCAGTAAGTGCCCAAACGCATCTCGAACGAGCCTTTTTCGGTGACAGGCGGTGGCGATTGCGGCTGGAAAGTTTCGTCGCTGATCGGCGGAGCTTGTGTGGCTGCGACTCGATGGAACGTTGGTGTTGGCG
>DAOLDN010000697.1:0-1762 GCA_035327385.1 Verrucomicrobiota bacterium
AACGACCGCGCCTACCTGTTCTATTTCACGCATCCGGGCCGTCGCGGAGACGACCCGCGCAAGGACGGCCCCGAGCAACGCCGCAGTTCCCTCCAGGTCGTGGAACTGAAACTTGAAGACGGCTGGCTCACCGCCAATCGCGACGAACCCACGCGCATCAACCTGCTGCCGCCCGTCCCCGCCACGTCGGCCGGACAGCGATACAAGATCGCGGTCGCGGATTTGATGATCCTCAAACGACAGAAGCTCGGCGCGTTTCAACTCGCCAGCGAACTCGGTGCCGACGGCGTGGAGGTGGACATGGGCGGGCTTGGCAACCGCGAAACGTTCGACAATCAACTCACCAACGCCGCCACGCGCCGGCTGTTCCTCGACACGGCAAAGCAATACGGCCTCGAAATCCCGTCGCTGGCCATGACCGGGTTCTTCGCGCAATCCTTCGCCAAACGACCCACCGTGCCGCGCATGATCCGGGACTGCATTGACACCATGAAACAGATGGATGTGAAGATCGCGTTCCTTCCATTGGGAGTGCAGGGCGACCTGCAAAAGAATCCCGAATTGCGCCCGGCCATCGTGGAACGGCTTCGCGCAGCGGGCAAACAGGCAGAGGCGGCGGGCGTCGTCATCGGAGTGGAAACATCGTTGTCCGCAGCCGAGGAGGTCAAATTGCTCGATGAAGTCGGTTCGCCCGCCATCAAGATTTACTTCAACTTTTCCGACGCCGCGAAGAACGGACGCGACATCCCCACGGAACTGCGCACCCTCGGCAGGGATCGCATCTGCCAGATTCACGCCTCCAACGAGGACGGCGTCTGGCTGGAGAACGATCCTGAAATTGACCTGCCGAAGATCAAGGCGACGCTCGATGAAATGGGCTGGAGCGGCTGGCTCGTCATCGAACGCTCGCGCGACGCCAACGACCCGCGCAACGTCAAAAAGAACTTCACAGCCAACACGGCGCATCTGAAGAAAGTGTTTCAGACGAAATGAAACCGCCCCGTGGCTGCGCTCGTCAGAGCGCGGCAATCTCTGTGTGAGAGCGCGGCGATTCCGTGAATCAATCAGCCGCGTTCTGACGAACGCAGCCACGGTGGTGGCTCGTGTTCCGCAATTTAGAACGGTTTAATCAAAACTATGGCCGGGTTACGAAAGCCAGCCAGAAATTCCGCGAGGTTTTGGACTGCGGCAGCCCTCTGCCGCTTTCACGTCTTGAGCCTGCGGTGGAAGATCGGCAGAGGGCTGCCGCAGTCCAAGACGCTGGCGCGCAGTTTGATATCACTGGGTCGTTCCAGCGGCTACGGAATTATTTAAACTGCTCTAGCGTCACCACTGCGCGTCGCCGGGGAACACGTTTGAGTATTTCACGCTGGACCGTTGTTCGGCCATCATGGACGCAACCGTGTCGCGCCACACGGGGTAATGTTTCGTTTCCTTGTGCGCCGCAACCGCTGCAGCGTCGCGATAGACTTCCACCAGCACGAAGCGCGTCGGGTCGTCCTGTTGCTGCACGACATCGAAGCGCGCCACGCCCGCTTCCTTGAGACTTTCAGTGGCGTTGACCAGTGTGGCTGCCTTGAAAGCCTCCACACACTCCGGTTTCACATGAACGTTGACGTGGACGATGAACATAACGTGACTGCGTTTGTAACCGACCCTTTCCACGCGGGTCAATACCTGGATGAACTTCGGCTACGACTGGAGAGTTGCATGTTGAATGTTGAATGTTGAATGTTGAATGTTGAATGTTGAATGTTGAATG
>DAOLDN010000698.1:0-1761 GCA_035327385.1 Verrucomicrobiota bacterium
CGCGGAGTCCCTTGCCTTCCGCTGCGCCAGTTGCAGGCGTCCGAGGTTGATGTCGCAGAAACCGACCATCTCGCAATGATCCGCGTAGGTTTTCATCACCGCGTCGCGGAACATGCCGGAACGGCCTCCCACACCCACCAGGGCGTAGCGTTTCTTTCGCGGCGCGGATGTCGCGGCGGGCGCGGACGACGATTGCGCCAGCAATGTGGGAGCGGCCAGAAGCGCGGTGCCGGCAATGGCGGTGTTGGCGATGAATTCGCGCCGGGACAAATCCCGGCCTTCCACGGAGGTGTAAGTCTTCATAGGCATGTTGTGTTGATGGATTTCTTTGCAGGCAGAGTTAAACGCCGCCGCCCGCGATTGCAAGCCTGTTGGATAGTGAAAGTGATTTTCTTATTCGCAACTTTTTCAGAACGATTGCCGGAAAGGATTCCCGAACGCATCCATCTCAATCCCTCCGAGGAGGGAAGTCGCCGCAGGAATCGCTCGCGGACAGTTCACCTTCCGGGAAGGGGGCAGGGTCGCAGTGCGCGATTTAGTTTCGTCGGGTCTTCCGATGTACACCCGAACGCTGGCCGCTGGCTCGGCCAGTTTCAATCCTGGCATTCGCGACCAAATCTGCCGGAGCGTGCCCCCCAGATCGTTGTCACGGCGTAAAGCGGACGCGGTAAAACCCGCCCCCAGCAATCGCGGCATTGATGTGTGTGACGGTGACCTGGCCAGGTGCGCCGCCAATGTTGGTCACGGTGGACGTCCAGAGGCCGCCGGAAAAATCTTCGCAGCGCTCCAGCGAGTAGCGGCGGCCGGCAGCGGACGCGAACTGGATCAGCAAATCACTGTTGGTGCGCGTGGCGGAAAGAATCTTCAAGCAATCCAGTGCGTTTGTCGGGTTCGTGCCCGCCTGATATTCGTGCAAATTGGTGAAGCCGTCGCCGTCGGTGTCCACGTGGGCGTTCGCGTTGGTGATGTTGCCGAAATAATTCGTCTCCCAATCGTTCGGCAGGCCGTCGCCATCGGTGTCGGTTGCGGGACGGATAACGATCAGCGACGAATTCGGCAGGCCGACGAAGTAATTGGAGTTCCCCGTTTGCAGCGTGACGACGACGACTTTGTCTGCGTTCACGACGTGTGGATTCAGGAACAGCTTTGTTTTCTTCACCCCAGCGGGAATCGTGATTGAGCCGGGCAACGTGGTGTAATTGCAGCCGGCGATGGCGTCGCCGCTGACGGTGTAATTCACCGTGAGCGCTGCGTTGGTGCTGCCGCTGCGCGCGACCCACCATTCGCCGAGGCTTGCGCCGGCTTTGCAGCGGCTGACGGCGGCGTAAATGTAAACGATGGGCGTCGTGCCGTTGGTCGGATGCGTGTTGTTTAGATAATGCTCGATGTTGGCGTAGCCGCTGGCGGTGAGGGTCATGTTGTCGGCGGCGGAATTGGTGTTGAGACCGAACTGGCGTTCCCAATAATCGGGTATGCCGTCGGCGTCGGTGTCCAGCGGCGTGGGCAGCGAACGGTAGTCGGGCCATTGTTCGAGCGCGGGCAGGTTGGTTTCCGTAGCCAAGATGCGGCCCGTGCCGTGACGGGCTTCGTTGACGATGCGCAAATCCACCACGTCGCGCGACGGCATCGTGGCGCCGGCTTCGTCCAGCACCGCATCAAACGCGTCCGTGGCCGCGTGCGTCGTCACCGGCGGAAACGGGAACGGCGTGTTCACGCGCATCGGGGGTTCGGTGGGGCCCCCGTTGTAGGCCATCGCCAGGC
>DAOLDN010000699.1:0-1759 GCA_035327385.1 Verrucomicrobiota bacterium
TTTGGGTTGTTCCTGGGATTCCTTGATGCGGCGTTAGCACACGTCATTGCAATCGTTTGCCTTAAGAATCCAGGTGTCCTTACTTCTGTTTCGGAGGTTCTTCCCGCAGCACGCAAGAGGTTTCCTTCTTGCGCGCCTCAGGTGAGACGACCTGCCAGCCTTCGGCTTGCAATTGTTGAGTCTGCACCCGCATCCGTCGGAAAATTTCCTTCACGTCATAACCACATTCGCGCGCGATTTCTTCGCGGACACGGTGGATTTCAGAGAGGATTGGGTTTTCTTTCATAATTCAAGTATCCATCAAATCATTCGGCGTGCAAATGATGGGGCAGGTATAACCGCGTCGTTCGCAGAGCCGCTCAATTTGCCGGATGATGGCAACGTTGTGAATGTGTCTGCAATTCCAAGTCAGTAAATAATCCATCTCGTGAATGGTGGCCAGGGCAATATGCGAGGCGTCCAGCGCGGCTTGGGGCGGGATCAGCCCGGCGGCAAGAATTTGTTCGGCGAGTTCGGTCGCTGACTGCGGTTCGGGCAGAAGGGGAATTCCCTCCAGCAATGCCAGGCGTAAGGCTGCCGCCCGGGCATCGCCGCGTTTCGCTTCCGCGCGCACGAACTGTGAAATAAACAGTTCGTAATTTTGACGACGATCTTCCCACCATTCCTGCGTGGTTTCCTGATCCGCCGCCAGCCGCAAGTCCCGGCTACGTCGTGCGACAAGGTAGCTGGGAATGGTGGTTTCGAGATAGAGCCGGGGCTTCATTTGTGAACTGACTGATATGAGCAACGGCAGAGAGGTTGGCCGATTGGTTCAAGGCGATGCTTGATTGCAGGTGAGCGGGATTTCCGCAGTTTCTGCTTCATGCCTGTATCCTACCAACGTCAAGGTTTGCAGGTAAACAGAGAAAGCAATTTCAACATTGTTCCCAGACGATGGTTTTATCACACTGCGCGCGTTCCATCCAAACTGGGAACGCAAGAATCACATCATGACGACATTGAAGATCAAACCCGCAGGGTCGTGCGCGTTCGACATGGTCGCGCTCGGGGAAATCATGCTCCGCCTGGATCCGGGCGAAGGCCGTGTGCGCACGGCGCGACAGTTCAGGGCATGGGAAGGCGGCGGCGAATACAATGTGGCGCGCGGCTTGCGCCGTTGTTTCGGATTCAAGACCGCGGTCTGCACCGCGTTCGCGGACAATGATGTGGGGCGGCTGCTGGAGGATTTTATTTTGCAGGGCGGTGTGGCCACGGAGTTCATCAAATGGATGCCGTTCGATGGCGTGGGCCGCACGGTGCGCAACGGATTGAACTTCACGGAGCGCGGCCACGGCGTGCGCGGCGCAGTGGGCGTGTCGGACCGCGGCCTTTCCGCAGCCAGCCAGCTCAAGGCGGGCGATTTTGATTGGGACCACATCTTCGGCAAACTCGGCGTGCGCTGGCTGCACACGGGCGGCATCTTCGCCGCGTTGAGCGACACGACACCGCAACTGGTCATCGAAGCCGTGAAAGCCGCGAACAAGCACGGCACGATTGTCAGCTACGATTTGAACTATCGCCCGTCGCTCTGGAAATCCATCGGCGGCCAGAAACGCGCGCAGGAGGTGAACAAGGAGATCGCAAAATACGTGGACGTGATGATCGGCAACGAGGAGGATTTCACGGCCTGTCTCGGCTTCCACGTCGAGGGCGCGGACGAAAACCTCCTGCACATTGACGTGACCGCGTTCAAGAAGATGATCGAGACGGCGGTGAAAAC
>DAOLDN010000700.1:0-1750 GCA_035327385.1 Verrucomicrobiota bacterium
TCGGCGACACGGCAGACTGCCAGTCTGCGCCACTTCGCTGCGGCGCAGTTTCGGAATTCGGGTTGAACGTAGCGGCGGCCATCCTTGGCTGCCGTAGAGCCGGGCTTCCCAGCCCGGCGGAAAAAACCTCACGCACGGCGGAATTCTCTGAAACTTTCCCGAGTCGCACTCCATGCGAACGTTTCTTCCGGGCGGCAGGATGCCGTCCTCTACGTCAGGCAGGATGCCTGACGCCACATCATCGCCTTACTCCGCATCCAATCACTTTCGCCAAAGTGAAACCGTGCTCGTCGTGCCGGTGGCAGTGTTGACGAGAACGAGAATGGGTTCGGAAACTTTGTTCGGCACGGGCGGACGTTCGCCGATCAACGCGATGCTGTCCGCACCGGGCAACACCTGCTCCAGACGTCCGATGCCCGTGGCGGCATTCCAGAGTTCTATGCCGTCGGGAGTGAGGCGCGTGAGCGTGTGGGGCGCGAACAATTCCGTTCCCGCGCGGTGGATGAGGAAGACGCTTTCGGGATTGGTCGCTCGCAGAATGTCGCTGCCGGGTTTGACGCGCAGAAAATTCGCGGCGCGATACTCCGTATCCGTCAAGCGCGCGAAACTTCGGATGGGCGGACGCTTCTCGCTGTAGTCCGCCGTGCCGCGATACAGTTGACGGTTGCGGTCTTTTTCGCCGGCGGTGAAGTCGCGTGAGATGGAGAACCCCGGTTTGAAATCGCTCCTGGCGTCATCCGGCGTCGCGACAGCAATCCACTCATTCGATCCAATCACGCCGCCGGAGCACAGGCTGCCTTCGAGACGGCCTTTGTTTTGATCCTCCATCCATCCAGCACGCGGTGGCGGCGGGCATGCGGTCGCTTTGAGCGTTTCTGCGGAGAACGCATACGCCTGACTCCAATCCGGCGATACGGCCACGAACCTGTCCGTGAAGTCCGGTTTGGCGGAGGCCAGGAACAGCTCCAGTTCGGGATTCGCCTTCCGCAAGTCAGACCCGCTTGCAATTCGTTTGGTCTTCAGATTCACGGCAAAAATGTCGAGCGCTTGAAGCCAAACCGTATCGCCGTCCGCGCCGAGGATTTTGGTCATCGGCGTCAACGCGTTGGCCTGTTGCTGGCGAATGAGCGTGAACGTTTCCTGACGGGCCGGATCGGCGATTGATACCACCAGCAGATCGAGGCGGAAACGGTCCTTGGAGGGATTGCGATGCAGCGACGGCAGATAACGCTCCTGTGTGCTGATGATTTGCACGAGGTGCTCCGGTGTGCGGAATGCCGGGCCAAGCGGCGTGCCGGTGGATTTGATGGAAACGAACTGCCACGCCGCCAGCCCTGCGAACACCAGCACAAGGATGACGACGAGAATGGCCAGTGACAGGCCAAGGGGGATTCCGGGTTTATACATGAGTTTGAATTGCTGGCACGGACAGGATAATCACGATGGCCTCCCGCCTCCAGCAGGGAGAATCCGGTCCAGTTGTTGCGCGAGCAGTTCCTTGCCGCCGTCGTTCCACACGACATGCCGCGCACAGGCGATCTTGCGTTCCACAGGCCATTGGGCTGCGTTGCGGCGTGAGATTTCCTCCTGCGTCCAGCCACGATCCGCCAAACGCGCCTGCTGCGTGGAAGGAGAACAGGCGACGCAAATCACGGCGTCGAACTCCGCCTCCACTCCCGTCTCAAACAACAACGGAATGACCACCACTGCGGCGCGGAGATTTTGTCGTCGCCACTCGGCGACTGCGTCG
>DAOLDN010000701.1:0-1748 GCA_035327385.1 Verrucomicrobiota bacterium
TCGCGCAGGCGGGTGAGCCAATCGTCTTCTCCGTGCCCAGCGGCAATTTCGGCGACATGATGGGCGCGGTCGTCGCCCGCGAGATGGGGTTGCCCGTGCGGAAGATCATCGCCGCCGTCAACGACAACGACGCTTTCCCGCGATTCCTCGCCAGCGGCGTGTATGAAAAGATTTCCCCGTCGCGCAATTCGCTGTCCAACGCCATGAACGTCGGCCACGCCAGCAATCTGGCGCGGCTCGTGTCGGTCTATGGCGGACAGATGGACGAAACCGGAAAAATCTCCAAGCAGCCCGACCTCGCAGCGATGCGCAGGGACATTTTCTCTACAGCCATCACCGACGAGCGCACCGTGGCTGGCATCCGCGACTTCTGGAATCAGTTCCAGTTGCTGCTCGAACCGCACGGCGCGGTCGCCTGGCAGGGTTTTCAGGACTGGTTGGACTCCGAAAAATCAGAAAGCGGCAGGCAGAAAGCAGAGATGGATTTTCCCGCCGTTATCGTCGAGACCGCCAATCCAGCCAAGTTTCCTGAGGAAGTCGAGAAAGTCGTCGGCTGGGCGCCGGACGTGCCGGAGAACATGCTTGCTGCGCTGCGTTTGCCGGAGGCTTACGACCGCATGGGCGCGGACTACGCAAGGTTCAAGGAATACCTTCTGGCGGCGCACGCATAATTGTTCTTTCGAATTGAGCTTTCCGCAGGCGGATTTCGGAACTGCCATTCCAGTCTGCGCTTGATCGCGCAATCGGGCCGGAGCCTAATCCCGGCCATGAAATCCCAGCGTTTGGCCAGGGCCGTGCTCCTTGTCATCGGTGCGGCCGTTTCCTTCCAAGGCAAGGCTCAATTCTACGCGCCCGACACTGAGTATCACGATCCTGTTCAACGCGTGTTCGTCGTCGAAGCGGCGCGGGTGCTGGCGTGGTGCGAGAATCTGGGTTCAGACGGGATTGCCGAAGTGAGCTACGCCGTCACGAACAACGGCAATGGTGACACCGTATGGCACATCGAGTGGCGTGATTTGCAAGGCAAGGTTTCGAAGACCGCGCGAGTGGAGTATCCCGTTTCCCTTTTGACGAACGGCGTTGGGTTTTACCGCCAGACTTTCAAACAACTGCAATCCTCCGGCTGGTCCTGGCGAAGAGCCAGGCAGGACGCAGATCCCGAGACGGCCTTCTGGACGACATCGACGGTGACCAGCGCGCGTTGCAGGTGTTGATTGACAAGAACGACGGTGCCAATCCAGCGCTCATGGTGGTTTCCAGTTGTGAATACCACAAACGCGCCGGCAAAATGCCGCCCGCCTCGGAGCAGCCGGACTTGATGCCTCCGGGAGCGAAGTCATTGCGCGAAGTCGTGATGACGAGATTGAAGTTTGCGTTTCCGTGAACGCAACTGGAACGGGGCTGCCGTCGTATGCCACCGGCGTCATACTCCCGGGAAAATGCATCATGGAAACGGGTCCGGTCGGCAAAAAATCATTCTATGGCGCACGGCGTTCGCACCGTTTCGAATTTCAGCCGCAAGTCGCGGAGGTTGAAAACGGTTGGGATTCGCGCAAGGCGGCGACGGACGGTGAAGCGACAAAAGTGCTGCCCTGCTGGATTGGGAATCTGCCGTTTTCAATGGCTCATTGAATCGGGCGGGGAGAATCGTTACGATGTGACCCCTAATGGAAAAAATGTTCAGCGCATCGCTGGGTTGGTTGTTGATTTATTGCGTCCTAGCCCTGCTGGCGGCGGTGGCGGGTGGG
>DAOLDN010000702.1:0-1748 GCA_035327385.1 Verrucomicrobiota bacterium
CCCCCGCCGCCACCCCCCCCGCCGCCGCCGCCGTATTCACGACGAGGGCCACGACCGCCACCGCCGCCGGGAGGACGATCCTCCTTCGGACGCGCGATATTGACCGTGAGGGCGCGACCGTCGAGCTGCGCTCCGTTCATGGCTTCGATGGCTTTTTGGGCTTCTTCGGGTGAACCCATGGTGACGAATCCGAAGCCGCGAGGGCGTCCGCTCATGCGATCCACCATGAGGTTTGCTTCCACAACAGTTCCGTGCGCCGAAAAGGCGTCGTGAAGGCTGTTTTCCGTGGTGTTGTAGGAGAGGTTCCCCACAAACAGTTTTGTGCTCATATACTTGCTGTTGTCTAAGACTAACCTGTGCTCGCTCCAGACTGTTCCCGACCGTCGGGTTTCAAATCATCACAGAAGCTTTCAAGAAGCGCTCAACTGAGGATTTACCATGCCGTGGAAGTTTTACTGGTTATCTTGATGACGCGGGCAACATTGCGCGCATCGGAGGATTGAATCAAGAACTTTTTAGCGTTTCGGACCTTACGACCGCTCAGGCCAGTACCGCTTTGACCACTTTACCGTGAACATCCGTCAGCCGGAAACGGCGGCCCTGGTAAAAGTAGGTCAATCGCTCGTGGTCAACTCCCAGCAGGTGCAGCATCGTGGCGTGGAAATCGTGAACGTGAACGCCGTTCTCCGTCACGTTGTATCCAAACTCGTCCGTTGCCCCATACACCAGTCCCGGCCTTGTGCCGCCACCGGCCATCCAGACGGTGAAACATCGCGGATGATGATCGCGACCATAGTTGTCGCTCGTGAGTTTGCCCTGGGAATAGTTGGTGCGACCGAATTCCCCGCCCCAGACCACCAGCGTGTCGTCCAGCAGGCCGCGTTGTTTCAGGTCTGCCACCAACGCCGCGCTGGCCTGGTCTGTTTCCCGGCATTGTTTCTGGATGTCGCGAGGCAGATTGTCGTGTTGATCCCAGCCCTGGTGATAAAGCTGGACGAATTTGACTCCGCGTTCGGCCATGCGGCGGGCCAGAAGACAGTTCGCCGCGAACGTTCCCGGCTTGCGCGAATCCGGCCCGTAAAGGTCGAACACACTGTCCGGTTCGTTGGACAGGTCCATCACGCCGGGCACGCTGGTTTGCATGCGATAGGCCATTTCGTATTGCGAAATTCGGGCGTCAATCTCCGTGTCGCCAAGCTTGTCCGCGGCGAGCCGGTTCAATTCCTTCACGCCGTCGAGCAACAATCTCCGGCTCTCGGGGCTGACGCCGGGCGGATTGTTCAGATACAAAACAGGGTCCTTGCCGGAACGGAATTGCACGCCCTGATGCCGCGACGGCAAGAATCCGCTGCCCCAAAGCCTCGCATACAACGGCTGGTCCACCTTGCCGGGCGTGATGAGCACGACGAAAGCGGGAAGATTCTCGTTGTCGCTGCCCAAACCGTAATGAACCCATGAGCCGATGCTGGGCCGTCCCGAAATCTGCGAACCGGTCTGAAGGAACGTGATGGCCGGATCGTGATTGATGGCCTCGGTGTACATCGAACGCACGATGCACAAATCGTCCACCACTTTTGCCGTGTGCGGCAGCAGGTCGCTGACCCATGTGCCGTTGCGTCCGTGTTGGTTGAACTGGAACAGCGACCCCGCCATCGGCAACGAAGCCTGGTTGGCGGACATTCCCGTCAACCGCTGGCCCTGGCGCACGGAATCCGGCAACTGCTCGCCGTTGCGCTGGTTGAGAAGCG
>DAOLDN010000703.1:0-1737 GCA_035327385.1 Verrucomicrobiota bacterium
CTGACCACAAGCCGATAACGTCCCGGCGCTTTGAATTGGGAAATGTCCGCGCTGATGTCGGCGACATTCGTGCGACCGAACGGAATCGTTTGCGCCGGGAACCGTCCCTGCACGACGAATCTCGATTGCTCGTCCTGAATGAGCCAGACAACCGCCGCGTCCGTGAGCGGCGCGGGGCCAAAGTTCGCGATGTCCAGCGGCACTTGGAACTTGTCGGCTGTGGTGAACACGCGTTGGTTCATTCGGGCCAACGGTACCACCGTGTTGCAGTAGCGTTTGAACTCGCTGGCTTCCACGTAACCTTTCGATTCCCAGAAGGTGTCGAGCAATCCCACCAGCGCCGTGCCCTGCCCCACGTAATCATGCAGGTCGAGCAGTTGAAATCCGGCAATGCCCGGAGTGCGCAACGCGGCTTCGACTTCCTCCTTGTAACATTCGAGTTGAAAACGTCCCGATGCGTGGGCGAATTCCTTGTTCATTTCCAGAACGCCGTTGGCGGCTGCGGAATCGCGGAAGATTTCATAATTGCCGGGCCGCATGTAGCCGGTGAACTTTTTGATGACATCGAAATCGGGATACGCGCACCACTGGCCGTTCTCGTGCGTCACAACGGGCACATTGACTCCCTGCATCGAACGGGAGTAATCGCGGCCAAACCAGCCGGACACTCCACGCACCTGACGGCTGCCGAATCGTTGCGTGGCCGAGTAATCCACCTTGTCCATCGGGCCGGGTGCGTCGGCGTCCGTGAAGCCCGTGCCGGTCGTGTAAAGATGACGCGGATCAATCGCGCGAAAATGTTCCGCCCACTTCGGAAGCACGTCTTTCCAGCGGCCTTTGGGTTCGTTGCTCGCGGCGATCATCACGAACGATGGATGATTGCCGTAGGCTTTGAGGATTCGCTCCGTTTCGCGATACAGCATGTCCTCCATCGGTGAATCGGGATTGAACGTGTTCCACATGCCCGGCTCAATCGCGAGATAAATGCCGATCTCATCAGCGGCGACAAACGCGGCTTTCGGCGGGCAATACGAATGAAACCGCACGTGGTTCAGTCCCCAATCCTTGCAGGTGCGAAAGACTTTGCGCCAATATTCCACGTCTGTTGGCGGATAACCGGTCAGTGGGAAATCGCCGCCGTGGTGCGTGCCACGAAAGAACGCCGGCTGGCCGTTGACAACGATGTCCGTTCCGACGGCGCGCACATCTCGCATTCCAAACGTGCCCTCCCAACTGGAACGAAAGCCCGGCCCGGCAATCGTCGCACGCAGGCTGTAAAACCTGGGGCTGAATTCAGACCAGGTTTCAAACTGATCGCCTATTGGATGGAAGATCGTCAGGTTGGTGACGCCCGCAGGCAGGGTGGCGGTTTGTTGCATGGGCGTGTAGGCGTTGCCTCCGAAATTCTTTGGAGTCACCTGCAAAAAGACCAGTCGCGCGGGAACGGGTTCGCCCGTGGTGTTGCGGATGAAAATGGTCGCCTCCACGCCGCGTCGGGCCAGGTCGGGTTTCAGTTCCACGTGTTCTATCCACACCGCATCGTCGGCGCGCAATTTCATGTCTCCAACGATCCCGTTCCAGCTTTGCGCCAATGAATCCGAGATGCTGTGCGCATCGGGCCGGTAGGGCAGCAACGACCGGTTGTCCACACGAACGGTCAACGTGTGTTTGCCGGGTGAGAGATTGACGCCCAGTTCGTATTCATGCGGCACGCAAAGAGAATCGTTGGTGCCGATG
>DAOLDN010000704.1:0-1729 GCA_035327385.1 Verrucomicrobiota bacterium
CTTGCCCCCGCAGTCCAAACAGCCCGACCTCGTATGTGATCCGCCCCGGTTTGTGGCAATCTTCACCGGTCTTTAATCATACGCGAATGTCGCTGGAACGGATGTTCTGCAATGACATTCATTTGCCGCGCGGGTAGGATGCGGCGCATGAAACATGTTTGTTCCTCCGGGCGATTTGTCGCGAAATCTTTGTCGGCGGTTGTCGCCTTCGTCTGCGCTGGATTGTCCACCGGGATGAGTGCGCCGACGAACATCGTCGTTGCGGCGGATGGCAGCGGGCAGTTCACGAACGTTCAACAGGCGATCATGGCCGTGCCGGCGGGCACTGCCGAGAATCCCGTGATCATCCACATCAAGCCCGGCGAGTATCGCGAACTGATTCACATCCAGCGGGAGAAACGTTTTTTCCACCTGGTGGGCGAGGATGCGGAGAAGACGGTCATCACATTCAATCTGAACGCGAACATGACCGGGTTGGACGGAAAACCCATCGGCACGTTCCGCACGCCGACGGTGGTGATTGACGCGGAGGATTTCACGGCGGAGAACATCACCTTCGAGAACTCGGCGGGCGCCGTGGGACAGGCGTTGGCGGTGCGCATCGAGGGCGACCGCGGCGTGTATCGCAACTGCCGTTTCCTCGGATGGCAGGACACGATCTTTGCAAATCGAGGCCGGCAGTATTTCGAGAATTGTTACATCGAGGGCGCGACCGATTTCATCTTTGGCGGTGCGACCTGTTTTTTTGAAAAGTGCCGCATCTATTGCGCCGGGAACGGCTATATCACGGCGGCTTCGACGCCGGACAATGTGCCATTCGGATTTGTCTTCGATAATTGTACGATCACCGGCAAGGCTGATGCGAAAACGTATCTTGGACGTCCGTGGCGTGATTATTCGGCCACGACATTTCTCAACACGGAGATGTCCGAGGTTGTGCGGCCCGAGGGTTGGCACAACTGGAAGCAGCCACATCGCGAGAAGACGTCGCGCTACGCCGAATACAACAGTAGCGGGCCGGGAGCGAATCCTGAGAAACGCGTCCCATGGGCGCGGCAGTTGACGGCATCCGAGGCAAAGGAAATCACGGTCAAATCCGTTCTAGGCGGTGTGGACGGCTGGAATCCGTTGAAGGGGAAATGACGAAAGGCGGATTTGGTGGGCCCGCTCGGACTCGAACCGAGAACCAAAGGATTATGAGTCCTCTGCTCTAACCATTGAGCTACGGGCCCGCGCGAGCATGATTTCAGAAGGGCGGAGGGATTTCAATAGCGGAGGGCGACAGCCCACGGCGTCCGCCAATATCAACAACGCCAAATAAAGCGACCTTGTCAGTTCAGTTACGGTAGAGCAGAACGCCCCCTCTTCATTGCTCGCATCACTCGGATACCCCCCGCCGTTTAATTCTGGTTTCAGAGATTTCAGTTATACGGCGGTGGCCACTACAAATTGGCGGGCGCATACGATGCGTTTGTCGGCGGAGATACAACAGTATGCAGCAGTAACCGCTGGCTCGAAAGGCGAACTTCACACACGATCACGGGTCTTACTGGTGCGGACAGGTTTCAGGCTTTGGATGCGGCGTGATCCCGGCGCAAAACGCGTCAGTTTGGTGCGCTATCCAAAAATCCGTGTTTCCTCTGTGTCAAGCCCCAGTTAGATTCCAATTGTGATTGCATTGCTCGATTACGGTTCCGGCAACCTGCGTAGCGTCCACAAGGCGTTGCTC
>DAOLDN010000705.1:0-1728 GCA_035327385.1 Verrucomicrobiota bacterium
CACGGAAACGTGCCCGGTGAAAATTGATTTGCATCATCACCTGTTGCAGAACCGGCGCAATGCTTCGTCGCCCAAGACCGGCAAACCGAGCTGCTTTCAGAAGCTGGCGTTCAAGGTGTTTGCGCCGATTGCAAACAAGCCGGCGTTGTGGTCGCTGATGACGAAGTTGAGCCGCATCGGCATGAAGTTGCGCGGCTTGGTGAACGGAAGCGTGATTGATCCCGCAGCGGCGTGGACCAAGACGCGCGATTTGCCGCCGATTGCCAAACAGAGTTTTCGCGAATGGTGGGCTGAAAAATCCATGCACCAACCTCCAATCGCCAGAGAAACTTCAAGCACCAAGCGCCAATGACAGCATTTTCTGAAGCCGCATGGCCGCGACGAGGCCAAACCCGAATAGCCGTGGGTGCAACCCACGGTCAGCAACGAAATAATGGTGCGACTCCGAAGGGGTCAAAGATAGTTTTAACGTGTCACCGAGGGCTGTCGCCCACGGCTATTTATATTGTGCACCGTCAGGGCAGCCCCAAGCCGTGGAGGACGGTGAGGCAGAAGTTTGGTCCTTTGGAGTTTGGTGCTTCTCTGGAGCTTGGGGCTTGGTCCTTGGAGCTTCGACGATCATGAGCGAACGCGACAACATTTTTGCCCGCATCAAGGAAGCGTTGACGCACAAGGCGCACGCGCATCACGGTCGCAACCTGCCGTCGGTGGAGGAACAACGGCGCGTAATGCCGCCGGTGGGCGCGACGAGGGAGGAACAGTTTGCGTTGTTCGCGAAGAACGCGGGCGAACTCAAGGCGACGTTCAAGTGGGTGAAGGACGAAGCGGAACTGGTCATGGAACTCAAAGCCCTGGCAGTTTTGGAGAAATGGCAGCGTGCGGCCACGCACAACAGTCCATCGGCGCAGGCGAGCGCGAAGGCTCTGGCCTTGCCGACCATCGTGACCGATGATGGCTACGACAAGCACGAGTTGGAGAAATGCGACGTGGGCATTTCCGAATGTGACGCGCTCATCGCGCAGACGGGCACGGTACTGGTGACAAGTCGCAGCGCGGGCGGGCGGGCACTGTCGTGTCTGCCGCCGCATCACGTTGTGATCGCGCGTCGCGACCAGATGGTGCCGGATTTGCCGGCGGCGATGGCGCTGGTCAAACAGAAATACGGCGGGAATCATCCGAGCATGATTTCATTTATTACCGGGCCCAGCCGCACGGGGGACATCGAGCGGATTCTCGTTCTAGGCGCGCACGGCCCGAAAAAGCTGACGATTATCTGTTGTTGATCCAGAGACCAGCCGGGTGCCGGCAGGCTCGTAAGGTTTCGCGCAATACGTTTGCGAAGGGCGGCATTTATACCGTTGCAGCGTCCAACGCGCGGCGACCCTCAATTACCAGGCGCGCTTGCATTCTGATGAGTCGCCAGTTTTGGGAAATGACGAAGCCGGCACGAATGCGCTACGCTTTGTGCCAGATGAAATGCCGTCCCATCACCATTCTTGTCTGTGTGCTGTTCGTCTTGCGGACGGCAGCGGCGGAAATGGCAGACGACGGCGCGCGAGTGCCTGTCGTGCGGGTGATTGAAACCGGGCAAGTGCCAGCTTTCCCGTTGGTGGTCGGCGAAATGGCCGCTCCAATCGTGTTGCCAGCCGACTCGCCGGAAGTGGTGAACATCGCCGCGCGCGACCTGGCCGCTGACGTCGCGACTGTCACTGGTGTGAAGCCGGAAAT
>DAOLDN010000706.1:0-1728 GCA_035327385.1 Verrucomicrobiota bacterium
GACAATGAATGGATCGAGGCCGGCACACAGCGCTCCGTTCAATACAGCTATCTTGGACCGGGCAATTACCGTTTCCCCGTCACCGCCTGCAACAGCGAGGGCATTTGGAATCGCGAGGAAGCCGTCGTCAACGTCACCATCCGCTCCTTCTTCTACGAGCAAACGTGGTTCATCGTCCTGGTCGTCGTCCTCGCCGCAGTCATCGTGGCCCTCGCCGCCCGACACTTCGCGGTGCTGCGAATGCGGGCGCGGCTCGAACACCTGGAACGACAGCGCGCCATCGAGCGCGACCGCGCGCGCATCGCCCGCGACATCCATGATGAACTGGGGGCGGGTCTCACGGAGATCATGTTGCTCAGTGAAATGGCCCGGCCCGCCGCCCCGGGCGAGTTGCAGACGCCGTTCTCCCAGATCACGGAAGTGGCGCGCGAACTGACCGGTCACATGGACGAAATCGTCTGGGCCGTGGACCCGGAGAAAGACACTCTCGACAGCCTCATTACTTACACCTCCAAGTTCGCGCAGGATTATCTGGGCGCGGCCGGCATCCGTTGTCGTCTGGATGTTCCGGCCCAACTGCCGCCCATTTGGCTGGCGGCTGAAGTCCGTCACAATTTCTTCCTCGCCGTCAAGGAAACGCTCAACAACATCGTCAAACACGCCGACGCCACCGAGGTGCAACTGCGTCTGGCGTTGGGCGACGACTCGTTCACCTTGTCCATCGAGGACAACGGTCGTGGGTTGAACGCGCCCCCGGACCGCGCAAAGTCGTCAGCCGCCGGGAGAATTTCATCGGGACACGGCCTCGAAAACATGAAACAACGCATGGAATCCGTCGGAGGCAGGCTGGTGTTGACGAGCCGCGCCGACTGCGGCACGCGTGTGGAATTGGCCGTGAACCTTCACCGCGCCTCCGTCAAATTGCCGGGATTGCCGGCCACAACGCCGGAAGCGGCATTGAACTCAATTCGCACATGACAACCAGTCAGACCAAATCATCCGCAACCTCGGCAAAGCCGGCCTCCGACGCCGAAACGTCAAAAGCCGGCAGGCCCGCTTCTGCGACCGCCGGCTCAAAAGGCATCGGCGTTTCCATCGTGGAGGACAACGCCCGCGTCCGCCAGAGCCTGCAACGACTCATCCAGTCCTCGCCGGGCTTCAACTGCCTCAGCGTTCATCCCACGGCGGAGGCCGCCCTCGAACAACTGCCCGCCACAAAGCCCGACGTCGTGCTCATGGACATCAACCTCCCCGGCATGAACGGCGTGGAATGTGTGCGACAACTCAAACTGTCCCTGCCCAAAACCCAGGTCGTGATGCTCACGGTCTATGAGAACACCGACGTGATCTTCAAGGCGCTTGCGGCGGGCGCCTCCGGTTATCTGCTCAAACAAACGCCCCCGCCCGAACTGCTCTCCGCCGTTCGCGACGTTCACAACGGCGGCTCGCCCATGTCCAGTCACATCGCCAGAAAAGTCGTCGCCTCCTTTCAACAACCCTCAAGCGCCAGCGCCGAACTGGCGACATTGACGGGCCGCGAGCAGGAAGTTCTCGATTACCTAGCCAAGGGGTTTCTCTACAAGGAAATCGCGGCGACGATGCACATCAGCTACGACACCGTTCACACCCACATCCGCAACATCTACGAGAAACTCCACGTGCGCTCCCGCACGGAAGCCGTCGCCAAGCGCCTCAGCCAGGGAATGCCCGCACAATGACCGCTGCGGG
>DAOLDN010000707.1:0-1716 GCA_035327385.1 Verrucomicrobiota bacterium
CATTGCAGTCAAACAGTCCTGCGATTGATTTCGGCGCCGCCGGCGCGCCGGCGACCGATCAACGTGGAGTCACCCGGCCAACAGGCTACGGCGAGGACATGGGGGCGTAAGAATTTCAGTCTGCACCGCCGTCACCCGTTTTGACCATCAGGCCAAAGGCAGGGAGTCTGGAACTGAGCTTTCAAGCTGAACCCAACGTGACGTATCAACTTCAAGTCTCCAGCAACTTCGTCACATGGGATCCCCTTCACATTTTTGGTCCGTTCGACAATACCACCAACCCCGTCTGGCAAATCAATCCCGTCAACCGGTGCGAATTGTACAGGGTCTTTGTCCCTTGAGTTGTGGTCCGAAGCAATCGGTGCGGGCGAGATCACTCCAACCGGAACGCATCCCGTGTCGCCCCGTTGGAAAATGTGAAATCCTTTGCCGCCGGTTTTAGGTCCGTGTTTCGCACCTGGATGCTTCGGTTGTTTTTGCCGGAAGCGTGGAAAAGTGTTTCCGCTCCGGGTTTGTAGCCGAGGTTGTCAATTTTGATGTCGCGACTGGCTGTGAGTGAAATGACCGGCCCCGTGGAGTTGAGTATCTCAACGTTGTCCAGGGTGATGTTCTCCGCGTCTGTGCAGGCGATGCCGCGTTCGGAGGTGATGGACACGTTTTTGAGATGGATGCCGCGAATGGGCATTTCCGGCAGCCCCTGCAATGCGACGGCGGTCCTGGCGCCGCGGCAGACAACATCCTGAATCCAGATGTCGCGGAATTGCGGCGTCTCTTCGCTGACGGCAGTGGCGGACGATTGCGAGGGTTCGTCACCGTCGTCATTTTCGGTCGGTGCCTGGCCTCCGTAATACATGTTGAATCCGATGGCTTCGGTGGGAATGTCGGTCATTCGGATGTTGCTGATGTAAATCTTCTCCACGATGCCGCCGCGGCCGCGTGTGCTTTTGAACCGCAGTCCGAGGTCGGTGCCGATGAAGGTGCAGTTGTCCACGCGGACGTTGCGCACGCCGGAGGACATTTCGCTGCCGATCACCACGCCGCCGTGCCCGTGATAGACGACGCAGTTTTCGATGAGGATGTTTTCGGTGGGCACGGCGATGCGACGCCCTTCGGCGTCCTTGCCGGATTTGAGGCAAATGGCGTCGTCGCCGACGTCAAAACGGGAATCGCGCACGATGACGTTGCGGCAGTTTTCAAGGTCCAGTCCGTCACCGTTTTGCGAATACCAGGGATTGCGGACGGTGATGTTTCGGATGGTGATGTCTTCGCAGAGCGTGGGATTGAGATTCCAGCCCGGGGAATTTTGAAACGTTGCGTCCTGAAGCAGGATGCGGCGGCTGTTGACGAGTTTCATCAGCGTGGGGCGTCGGTCTCTGGCGGCTTCAGCCGAGGGCCACCAGAGCGTGTCGTTGTTTTCCAGCACGCTGCCGGGCACGGCCAGCAGTTCCTTCCACTGGCGCTCGGTCATTTTCATTTTTTTCACCGGACGCCAGGCGTCGCCCGAGGCGTCGAACACGCCGCGTCCGGTGATGGCGACGTCTTCGATCTCGTTTCCGTATAGCGGTGACATGGTGCGTGTGTAGGCACGGCCTTTCACGTCGAAGGTGCGTTGCGGGTAGTGGCTGAGGTCGGGCGTGAAGAGAACCAGCGCGCCTTCCTGGACGTGTAGTTCAATTCTGTTTTTGAGTTCGATCGGTCCGGTGAGCCAGATGCCGG
>DAOLDN010000708.1:0-1715 GCA_035327385.1 Verrucomicrobiota bacterium
CAAGAACGGCGTCGTCCAATACGCCGAACAAACACCCACGCCCAAGGAATTGCCCAACTTCAATGCCATCAAAGACACGCTGGCAAAGTTGAAGTAACAAACAGATTCAATGCCAAAGGACGCCGCTCGCGGCGTCCTTTGTCTTTTCCAAGCGAAAGGGACAAGGGTCGGCAGCACATTCACCTATTGACTCACGCGGGTCCTTCGCATAAAAAATTCGCGGCTCGAGAGAAGAATGAACAGTGTCGGTGTCAGCAAGACAGATTGTCAACCAACCATCAAAGCAGCGCGACATTCAGTGAACCTGCCGGTGCAGTCCTCCCACTTGATTCTTTGACCGGGCCGTTACACCAGAATATGAATCCGAACAGGCTCTTCGTCGGCAACCTCTCCTACCAGACCGGGGAAAACGATTTGCAGGAATATTTTGCGCAAGCCGGCGCTGTCACCTCGGTCAACATCATGATGGACAAGGTCACGGGAAAGTCCCGGGGCTTCGCATTCATCGAGTTCGCCAACGCAGACGAGGCCAATCGCGCCGTCGAACAATTCCACAACAAGGAATTCCAGGGCCGCTCCCTCACCGTCAACATCGCGCGTCCCCGCGAAGACCGCCCGCCTCAACGTCCGCAGCAGCGCTGGAGCGGAGGCTCGGAGCGCCGCGAAGCACGCTATTGATGATCGGTTTGTTCCGCCGTCGCCGTGGTCGGAATTAAAAATTGACACGGCACGGCGGCAATTTATCTTTGGCCGCGTAACAATCTTATGGCTGACAACATTCCATCGCCAAGCGGTGCCGTTCCGCCGAAAAAGGAGACCGGCAAAGTCCAACCCAAGAAAGAAACCGTCCGCATCAATCTGCCGCCCAAGCCTTCGGCCGCGCCGACGATCAAATTGCCGACGCTGCCGCCCGGTGGCCCGACGGGTGTGCCCGCCGCTGGCGCTCCGCCCGCTGCCGCCGCTGCCGCGCCCAGGGCGCAAGCCGCGCCGATTGCACAACGTCCCATGAGCACGGGTGCGGCCCCGGCTCGCGCCGCAGCGCCCGTCGCCGCGGCACCCAGCCAGTTGGACACCATTCTGGCCGTTGTCGCCATCGTGGCAGCCGTCGCCGCCATCGCCAGCGTCGTCGTCATCTTCATGATTCCCACCACCTGAACAAAAGTTCGGGTGGTCACGTAACAGCGTTTTGTCATCCAATCGTTACTTGTCGCCATGGCATCTCCTTTGATCGTCACTTTGACACAGGACAACTTCGCCGGTGAAGTTCTCCAATCCCAGTCCCCTGTGCTCGTTGACTTCTGGGCCGAATGGTGCGGCCCCTGTAAAATGATCGCGCCCGTTCTCGATGAACTGGCCGACGAATACCAGGGCCGCGTCAAGATCGGCAAGGTCAACATTGACGACCATCAGGGACTGGCCGCTGAATACGGCGTGCGCGCCATTCCCACCTTGCTCGTCTTCAATAACGGTCAGGTCGCCGACCAACTCGTCGGTGCGCGCAGCAAACGCGACCTCAAAGCCAGCCTCGACCGCGTGGTCGGTTGAACTCAAACTCCGAAGTCGGCAATGCGTAGCTGCAACGCTCCGTCGCGGAAAGGTGCAGGCCACGCCACCGCCTCCACATCATGCCGCGATTGGCGGATGACATCTGAAAGTCACCCTAGCAGCGTGTCGGACTTAGGACGAAAGTTTTTTTGAAAACAGTTTGAACAAGA
>DAOLDN010000709.1:0-1713 GCA_035327385.1 Verrucomicrobiota bacterium
GTTATCGGCTTGTGGTCAGCGTGTCCCGACCGTCGGATGAGTCGAGTCCGCATCGCACGCCATTCGCCAACTCCTGGAATTTCTGGATCTATCCCACCGCCGACAAACCCGCGCCGACCAACGACGTTCTCATCACGAGCGCATGGGATGATGCGACGGCGAGGCTTTCCGTCGGCGGCAAGGTGCTGTTCCTGCCTCCCAAGGCGGATCTTGATTGGAGCAGTCCTCCGCTGGACACGGTTCCCGTGTTCTGGAATCGCCTGATGAATCCCGGTTGGAGTCGCATGCTCGGTTTGTGGTGCGACGCGAATCATCCCGCACTGGCGGGCTTCCCGACCGACTCCCATTGCGACTGGCAGTGGACTGCGATGATTCGGGGTGTCCGGGCCATCAACCTGTCGCAACTGTCCGGGGAACTCCGGCCCATCGTGTCGGCGATTGACGACTGGAACCGAAACTGGAAGCTCGGCGTTCTGTTCGAGGCCCGTGTTGGCGCGGGCCGTTTGCTGGTCAGCTCGATTGACGTGGCGAGAAGCACCAACGCTGTAGCAGGGCAGTTGCGCCGCTCGTTGCTCGACTACATGTCCGGGGAACAATTCCAGCCAGCCACGGAAATCTCCACGGAACAGTTCAACGGCCTGCGATTCGATTCCCGCATAATGAAACATCTCGGCGCGACGGCGCGGGCGGAGGGAACGGGCGTCGAATCAGCCATTGATGGCGATCCCAACACGTACTGGCTCGTTGGTGTGCCGGGGCGCGGGCGCGACGCCACACCGCCGATGGCGCGACCGCACATGCTGACGATTTCGTTCACGAACGACGTCGCAATGAACGGCGTGGTGCTGTTAAACCGGCAGAATGATCGCGATCGCACGGGCGATGCGCGGAGATACAGGATTGATATTTCCAACGACGGCACAAACTGGACCACGGTTCTCAGCGGCGATCTGTCATCCACCTGGAATCCGCAGACGTTGAAATTTGACAAAACGGTCAGCGCCCGGCAGATGCGGTTTGTTTCGTTGAGCGGTTATGGAAACGACACGGCGTCATCTCTGGCAGAACTCGCGGTGCTTTACGCCGGACCAAGACTGGCCACGGCGGGCGGGGGCGACATCGAGTATCAACGTTCGCGCAGCACGTCATCGGACGTGGACGAGGGCGCGCCGCGGCCGGCAAATTGAGATGCGCCGGGCGTTTCAGAAAATGATTTTCATTCGGCGTGATTGAAACAGAATGTCGGGGAATTGATTTATGAATATTGACGAGACACAACGTGCGACGGTGGCGAAGTGGATTGCCGACGGCTTGAAGCTGGCGGAAATCCAGACGCGGCTGGCGTCTGATCTGGGCGTGAAGCTGACTTACATGGAAGTCCGTTTCCTGGTGGATGACCTCAAGCTGACGCCCAAGGACCCCGAGCCTGTAAAACCCGCGCAGCCGATTGGTGGTGCGCAAGGTGCGGGAACTCCGGCATCGCCGTTGAAGACAGCGCCTGTTCCTGAAGCGACCGGGGAGGCGTTGCCCGGAGGACGGGTCTCCGTGTCAGTGGATCAACTGGCGCGTCCCGGCGCGTTGGTCAGCGGCAATGTCACGTTCAGCGACGGCCAAAGCGCGGACTGGTATCTCGACCAGACAGGCCGGCTGGGAGTCGTCCCAAAACAACAAGGTTACAAACCCGCGCCTGCCGACGTGCAGGAGTTCCAGTTG
>DAOLDN010000710.1:0-1706 GCA_035327385.1 Verrucomicrobiota bacterium
CACGTTCTTTTCGAGCGACTGGCGCATGACCTCGACCGGCACCGGTTTACCGCTCCAGATTTCCAGCGCCTTTGCGCCCTGGTAGAGCAACATCCCCAGTCCGTTGGCCACGCGGCAGCCCGCGGCTTTGGCAGCCTGCAACAATGCGGATTCGGCGGGCCGATAAACCATGTCATACTCCGCCCTCGCCTGTCGGAGCGTGAATTGTTTTTCGTCCACCGGCAACGGATCGTCCGGCGAAAGCCCCAGCGACGTGGCGTTCATCGCCAGGTCCACCTCACCACGGGGATACTCCAGATGCACTTTCACTTCCGGATGACGACGGCGGATTTCGGCGGCCACGGACGCGGACTTGGAATGGGTGCGGTTGACGAGGAACAGTTCGCGGACGTTTTCTGAGGCGAGTTTGAGAGCGGCCACCTGTCCTGCACCACCCACGCCCAGCAACAACACGCGCGACCCGCCGAGTTCAATGCCCAGTTCCTCGCGCACGGAACGCGAAATGGCGTCGGCATCCGTGTTGAAACCGTGGGTGCGAACCTTTTCCGACGCTGCATCGCCCAGTTCATGAAGCGGTTTCCAAGCGCCGCCCTTGACTCGGCCCTCGAAACGCACGGTGTTGACCGCATGCCACGTCTTTGCGGATTCATCCAGCACGTCCACCATGTCGAAGGCGAGCAGCTTGTGCGGCACGGCGAGGTTGACGCCGACGAATTGCATGGCCCTGGCGCCCTCCAGCGCGTTGCGCAGCTGTTCGGGTTGCACGTCGAAAGCGAGGTAACGCCAGTTCAGACCCAGCGCCGCGATGCCGGCGTTTTGCATGGCGGGCGAGGCGGAATGTTTGATCGGATGCCCGAACACCGCGCAATGGGGCGTGCTGGCATCAATCGGCAGTTTGAACGGCTCGGACACGCGCAGTGTTATACAGGTCGTGCGGACAAAGTTCAAAGGTCAAAGTCGCTTCAAACCGCGGAATGCACGGAGAAAAGGAATCAACGCGCGATGAACCGTCCTAGGAAAGCGCACTGCCCTGACGACGCAACCGGATTACTGCCAGAGTACCGAGCAATAGAATTGTGGCCGTGGCGGGTTCTGGAACAAGAGGCACGCTTGGAAGTGCGAAGCTGCCGAACATGCCGCCCGTAGTGTCGAAAAACGCGGCTTCCCCCACGTTCACTGTCGGAACCAAGTTACCGCCGAACGGATCGTGCCATTGCCCGGCAAGGAAGTAGCTGACCAGCGAGTTGCCTCCGGCATCCAGTTTCATCACTGCGTCGTAATCCACTGGCGCACGGCCCATGATGTCTGCAAAGCCGCTCGGTTGGAGCGGTGCCACGCTGCCTCGCAGATAAATGCCCGCCGGCACAGACGGAACAGGCAGGCGCTGGATCAGGTCGAAGTCAAACCCGGCCACGTCGCCCACGAATGTGTTCGTGACGGAAACGGAATTATTCAAGACCAGCACGCCCTCGCCAACTTCCAGAGTGACGCCAGTAACGGGATTGCTGAGTTCGTCGGTCCAGATGGAAGTGCCACCCCAATAAATCAAGGTCTGAAAACCGGAACCGGTCCATCGCGAAATCATCACGTTCCCGCCCTGGACATAACTCATGCCGGATGCGAAAAGGTTGGTGATTGTATTGCCCGACGGGCTCGTGTGGTCGAGTGGATTGGCGACAAGGGAATAACCCACGGGCAACGCCCGG
>DAOLDN010000711.1:0-1704 GCA_035327385.1 Verrucomicrobiota bacterium
CCCGCCACGACCGCCGGTGGCAAACTTCCCGAAACCTTCCGCTCCTGGAAACGCCGGCAGTTGCGCGTTCGCAACCAACAGGGAGGACAGCAACGGAAGAACGAAAACGTAGGGGCGCGACTTGGGATGATTCATTGATTCTATTGGCCGGAATGTATCCCAAACGCGGAAGTTGCGACACTGATTTTTTTGCAAAACAGTTTGCAAATTGTGCTGCGCATCCAGACAAGCGAACCTGGACTGCTCCGCCTTTTGACTTGGCGCACCCTTGGTCGGGGACTAATTTCCCGGCCATGAAACCCGCAATCGTTCTCGCACTGGGTCTGATCTCCGTTTCCGCCGCAATCGCACAGGATGAAACTGGATTCAAGCCGCTGATGGACGGCAAGACCTTTGACGGCTGGAAAACGTCCGAGGAGAACACCAACACATTCCGCATCGAGGACGGCGCATTCGTGACGCGCGGAAATCGTTGCCACCTCTTTTACGTCGGAGACGAACAGCCGTTCGTGAATTTCCATCTCAAGGTTGAGGTGATGACGGAAACCAACTCGAACGGGGGGATTTATTTTCACACCAAATATCAACCGTTCAACTGGCCCAGAGGCGGCTTTGAATCCCAGGTCAACAACACGCACAGCGATTGGAAGAAGACCGGCAGTCTCTACGATGTCGTCAACGTCTCCCAATCCCTCGTCAAAGACAACCAGTGGTGGACGCAGGAGATCATCGTCGAAAACAACAAGGTCACGGTGAAGGTGGACGGCATGATTGTTCTGGAATACACCGAGCCATCGGGCGCGCAGGCAGGAAAGAATTACGAGCGCAAATTGAGCGAGGGAACATTCGCACTGCAAGGCCACGATCCGAAAAGCGTCGTCCGCTACAAGAACATCCGCGTCAAACGCCTCTGACGGGCGTTGTCGGCTTTACGTGGTTTCCGATTCGGTCGTGACGGACTGGCTGTCGCCCCGGATGGCGGCCATTGCGGCGTGCCAGGAGAGCATGGCGCATTTGACGCGTGCCGGGTACTTGTGAACACCGGCGAACACCGCCAGCTTGCCCACGTCATCGGCGACTTTTCCGGTGGTGATCATTTCACGCACCTCGTTGAACATCTTCTCCAGCTCGGATTTCGTGCGGCCCTTCGCGAATTCCGTCAGCAACGACCCTGATGCCTTGGAAATGCAGCAACCGGAGCCGGTGAAACTCATTTCCTGGATTGTGTCACCGTCCATGTGGGCGAAGACCTTGTAGTTGTCGCCGCACAACGGATTGTTGCCCTGGGCGGAGCACGTCGCCTGCGGCATTTCGTGGAAATTCCGCGGCTTCTTGCAATGGTCAAGAATGACCTGCTGATAAAGGTCGTTCAGGTCGTCGAACATTTTCAAAACTCCAAGTTCCAAGCTCCAACATCCAGAGAAGCTCCAGTTTTCAAACTCCAAAAAATACGCGGCCGGCTGATTGATGTTAGCAGCTTGAAGTTTCTCTGGAGCTTGGATGTTGGGGCTTGGTGCTTCACTGCTTCTCCGCCAGATGCGGATTGGCCTCCAGCCGTTCCCAGACGAGTTTGTCCAGTTCCTCGCGCGCCGGTTCGTGCTGGATGCGCTCGATGATTTCGCCCGCGAACGCGTGGATCAACATCCGTCGCGCCGTATCCGGGCCGATGCCCCGTGAGCGCAGATAGAAAATGGATTCCTCGTC
>DAOLDN010000712.1:0-1690 GCA_035327385.1 Verrucomicrobiota bacterium
CATCTTGTGCCGCCCAATGAGCGAGCCGACGGCATACGCGCCGGTGTCGCTGAACTTCGTGACGAGAATGAAATAGAGAACGTAGTATTTCCCATTGTCGCCGATGCCGTGGAAGAAATTGATTTTCTGGATGAAGTTCAACAGCCACGGGACATACATGAGTCCGAAGAGCGTGGTGGAGATTGCCAGGATGCCTGCCGTGTTGCTGCGCGAAACGAATTGTCTGATGCAAAGGCCAAGCACAAACACGATGATCAATGTGGTTTCAAAATCATTCACCCGCGCCGGCGAATTGGTCATTCCCAGATGGCCCTGCAAATGGAAAAAGGTTCCCATCATCAGCAGACAGCCACCGAAGATGCCCCAGTATTTGAAGCAGACGAGATTGCGCTTTTGAACGAGGCCGTAAAACTCCTGCAGACCGACGACCGCCAGCACCAACATGATGAGCAGGAAAACGTAATCCGAAATGAGTGTGTTGCCGGAGAATAGTGCCGCGAGAATGATCGTCCACAGAACGATCGTGGAGACGAAACGCCGACAGAATGTCCTCAGCTTGGAAGACGGCGGCGTTGCGGAAGCGGTTGGTTCAGGCATGCGCGGGACAAAAGTACCGCCGCGACCATGCGTGTCGAGCCAATTTCAGAAGTCCTTCCGGTCAGTCGCCCAGACACGTTCCGACGCGACGGGCGGTGGTAATCCAGGAATGGTTCTGCGGCACGAGTTTTAACTGGCCCGCGACCTCGGCAATGGGAACAGGTTTCACGCCCTCGCCCCGCGCCGCAACCATTACGCCGGACACTTTTTCCTGAATGAAATCCACGCACGCAGTTCCCAACCGCGTCGCGAGCAGGCGGTCTTCGGCGGAGGGCGTTCCGCCGCGCTGCACGTAGCCGAGGATGGTGACGCGCGCTTCCAGATGGGTGAGTTCCTCCAGTTGTTTGGCCAGCCGCCAGGTGTTGCCGGCATGGCGGGCGTTGAGATGGATCAATTCCTCCTTGGCCCGCTGTTTGTCGAGTTTGGTCTTTGCGCTGCGCTTGCGACGGTCCGCGGCGGCAAACGCCAGCGCGTCGTCCTGTGTCAACGCGCCTTCCGCCACGGCGACGATGCTGAAATTGGTCCCGTGCTGGCTTCGGCGGCGAATGGCTGCGGCAACCTTCTTGATGTCGTAGGGAATCTCCGGGATCAAAATCACGTCCGCGCCGCCCGCAATTCCCGATCCCAGCGCCAGCCAGCCGGCGCGATGTCCCATGATTTCGGCTATGATGATCCGATGATGACTGTGCGCCGTGCTGTGAAGCCGGTCTATGGCCGTGGTGGCAATCCCCAATGCAGTGTCGAAGCCGATGGTCGCGTCCGTCAGCGGCACGTCGTTGTCAATGGTCTTGGGCAGCGTGATGACGTTGAGTCCCTTTTCCATCAGTCGGAGGGCGTTCTTGTGAGTGCCGCCGCCGCCGATGCAGACGAGCGCCGACAGTTTGTTTCGCTCGTAATTGCGGACGATGATGTCGGTCACGTCCTGCACCTTGCCCTTGTAATCCATCTTGTGCGGTTTGTCCCGGCCCGTGCCGAGGATGGTTCCGCCCACGGTGAGGATTCCGGCCAGTGTCCGCTTGTCCAGAGTGTAGAGCAGGTTTTCAGTGAGGCCGCGATACCCGTCGCGAAAGCCCACAATCTCCATCCCGGCATC
>DAOLDN010000713.1:0-1676 GCA_035327385.1 Verrucomicrobiota bacterium
CCTCAATCGCACGGTGGTCAGTCCCGCTCCAGGGGCCGCGTGGTCGCCATCCCAAACAACATGGAGAATGACGTTTTTGAAATTTGGATTGCGGTCGTGGCCGTGGGTTTTCCAGCCGTTTGTGCGAACGTCCACTTCCACGTCACCGGTCTGTGGCGATTGACCGTCGAAACGGATGACCGCGCCGCGAAAGTCGGGGCCGCCTTCCGCGTTGGCAAAGCCCGGATGCAGCACGCGCGCGGTTTTGCCGTCGAGCGTTTTCAACTGGTCGCGCCGCAATCGCTGGTGTTGCCAGACGGCCTGGAGCAATCGTTCCGGCGGCCCGCCCGCGCCGTCGCTGAAGGCAAAGGCTGGGCGGTTGGACAGAAGCCAGCGTGCGTAGGAGTTGTCTGGGGACGGGGACACCGGGATTGCTTTTGCTCGCATGCGCGGGCAAAGTCAAGCCATCGGTGCGGCAAGTCTTCCGGTCGTTGTTCGGTTCTTAACCTTGTCCTGAATCTTAATCGCGGTGGGAGGAGGATTAGGATTAAGAAAAAGATTAAGATTGGGAACAAGTGAAGTGTTGATGGATTGCCGCCGAATCGAAACGGGTTTTTGCGTGTTGATATGAAGGTGAACGTTCAAAACTGGAATCGGTCTTCAAAATGGATCGCACTGGTGATTGCGCTGGCGGCGGTCGTGATTGCCTTTCCTTCGCCGGCGGTGTCATCTGCGGAGACGGACATCCGTCGCGACGATACCGTGCGTGCCGTGGAGGAGGTGATGCCATGCGTCGTCAACATCGCGACCTCGACGATGGTTCGGTATCAGGATTTTTACGACGACCTGTTGCGGCAGTTTTATGGCGACAGGCCGATCGGTCCGCGGACGAAGGAGCAATTGAACAGCATCGGGTCGGGAGTGATCATTGACGAGGATGGTTACATTCTCACCAACTTCCACGTGTTGCGTCGCGCGTCACGGATTCAGGTGAAACTGTGGGATGGACGCGAGTATGACGCCGACCCGCTGGTGTACACTCCGCTCAAGGACGTGGCGTTGCTGAAGATCCGCGCCAAGCCGGGCGAGAAGTTCAAGGCGATCAAGTTTGCGGCGGACGATGACCTGTTGCTGGGGGAGACGGTGTTGGCGCTGGGCAATCCGTACGGACTGGGCGGTTCGGTCACGCGCGGGATATTGAGTTCCAAGAACCGCCGTTTGACCGCCGGCAACGAGCCGTTGAGCGCGCAGGACTGGTTGCAGACGGACGCGGGCATCAATCCCGGCAACAGCGGGGGGCCGCTGGTCAATCTGCGCGGCGAACTCATCGGCATCAATGTGGCCGTGTACCGCGAACAACAGGGCATGGGCGTGGGTTTCGCGATCCCGATCAAACAGGTGGCCGCGGCGATGGCGGAATTTTTTTCCCCGGAAGTGATGGGGTCATTGTGGTTCGGAGCGCGCGTCAAACCCGGCACGATGCCGCTGTTGGTCACGGGAGTCCAACCCGGCAGTCCCGCGCATCAGGCGGGAATGAAACCGGGCCACCAGATCGTGACCGTGGATGGCAACGTCCCCAGGAATCTCGTGGACTTCAACCGGCTCGTCGCACAGGCGGCCAACCGCGCGGCGACCATCGAAGTCTCGGACAGCGCCGGCATGCAATCTCTCGGCGTGAAAATGATTCCGCTGGACGA
>DAOLDN010000714.1:0-1658 GCA_035327385.1 Verrucomicrobiota bacterium
TTGACCGCGTGAGGCGAGTCAGCGAGCCTTTTACGCGGGCGACGACGCAGATTTACACGCATGTGATGCAGAAGCCGGGGATTGGGGGTGCGGAGTCCGCTGGATGGGTGAAGGGGAAGGGGAAAGGCTGAAGGCTAAAGGCTGAAACTTTCAACGTGCAACTTTCACCTGGTTGGGTTTGGCGCGTTTTGATGAACGCAAGGGGCGGCGTTCAGGTTGCGCCGGTCTGTTTTTTGAGCTGTTTGAGTTTCGGGGCGTCTTCAAACGTTTTGTAGTAGTCGTCGAGCGGATAGCAGCCGGAGCGGAGTCCGTTGCGCGGAGCAGTGGTGCAGTCGCTGAAGGTGCGGCAGACGTAGCGGGTTTCGAGTTTTCCCCTGGTGGTGGCGTCGGCGAGCATCGTGGGATACGACAGCACGGCGCGTCCGATGCCGACGATGTCCACGTGGCGGTTGCGGACGTAGTGTTCGGCGACGTGCGGAAGGAATTCCTGAAGGTAGGAGTAGCCCGTGCCGACGAGGATGAGGTTGGGGAAGCGGGCCTTGAGTTGTTTGACGACGTTGATCTGGCGCGCGACGCCGACGAGCGGGTCTTCGGGCGGTTGGTAACCGTCGGATGGCGGATAGATGGCGGGTCGCTGGATGTGGGGGTTGTAATAGGGACTGCCGGCTGAAAGGTTGACGAGACGGATACCGAGGGTTTCGAGCAGTTGCAGGAACTGGACGGTTTCGGTGAGATCGTAGTCCACTGGATTCTGCTGGTTGACTCCGAAGGCGTAACGATAGGGCAGGCAGTGGGAATAATCTTCGGGAATGCCAGGGCCGAGTTTGCCGGGTTCAGCGGCAGTGGGGTCGGGTTTGAACGGAACAAAATCAAACGCACTGAGCCGGACGCCGATTTCCAATCGCGGTGCTGCGGCGCGGATGCCGGCGACGATGTCGCGGAACAGTCGTGTGCGGTTCTCGAATGAGCCGCCGTAAGGGCCGGGTCGTGTGTGTGCGGCGAGAAATTCGTGGAGCAGGTAGCCGTGGCAGTGTTTGACGTCAACGAAGTCCGCTCCGACGTCGGCAGCGATCTTTGCCGCTGCGATGTAATCGTCGGCGAGGCGTTTCAAATCGTCGTCGGTGAGAATCTGGTCGTCGCTGGTGACGTTGAATTTTCTGTCGAGGATGGGGTGGCGGAATGCGATGCGGGATTCCCAGCGTTTTTTGTCGTTGGGCCTGCAGAAGCGTCCTGAGTGTGTGAGTTGGAAGCCGATGAGCAGGTCGTCGGTGCTGCCGTAGTGGCGTGCGTGGGCGTTGAGGAGTGTTTCGCGGAGCGTTGCGAGCCCGGCCTTGTTCTGTTGGTTGATGATGAGTTGATTTGGATTAGCGCGTCCGTCGGGTCGCACGGCCATGGCTTCGCCGCCCCAGATCAGTTTTGCACCGCTTTCACCGAATCGTTCCCAGCGGCGCGTCATGGGTTCTGTGATGCCGCCGGTGGTGGTGCCGTCCCAGCCTTCCATCGGGTGGATGGCCCAGCGGTTGCCGAGGGTCTTTGAGCCGATGTTGATGGGTTGTGTCAGCGCGGAGGCGTTGCCGGTGGAGATTTGCGGCTCGAACTGGAGGCCAATGCCGAGACTGCGGATGCGTTCGCCGAAAGCGTCGGTGGTTTTGAGCGAC
>DAOLDN010000715.1:0-1654 GCA_035327385.1 Verrucomicrobiota bacterium
GCCGCGTTGAAAGCCCGGTTTGACGCGAACAAGGCCCGTCACCCAGGTTTGGAGTGGGCCAAGGTGCAGGCGCGATTGGAGTCCCGCAGCAGCGGGACGGACAAGCTGTGGTCGCTCGCGGAAATGGAACGCACCGGCGGTGAGCCGGATGTCGTCGGTCACGACAAGAAGTCGGGCGAGTTCGTTTTCTTTGATTGTTCCGAGCAGACGCCGTCCGGTCGCGTCAGTCTCTGCTACGACGATGAAGCCCTGGCAGCGCGCAAGGAACACAAGCCGAAGGGTAGTGCGGTGGGCCTGGCCGCCGCCATGGGCATCGAGATGCTGACCGAGGAGGAATATCTCGCACTGCAGGAACTGGGCGAGTTCGATGCCAAACGCTCGAGCTGGCTGAAAACGCCGGCGGACTTTCGCAAAAGGGGCGGTGCGCTCTGGGGCGGCCGCAGTTACGGTCGCGTCTTCATCGGTTGCAACGGCGCGGAGTCTTACTATGCGGCGCGTGGATTTCGGGGATCACTGAGGATTTGAAGGTTTGGCTCGCAGTCCCCTGCGAGCCGCGGCGCGCACGGAGTGACGCGCCCTACCGCATCAACTATGAAAACATTCCAAGGTTACCAATTGATCAAACCGGGCGACCTCACGTGGCAAACGGCTCGATTGATGAAGATCCCGAACGCGGATTTTCTGGAGCGCACCGGGAGCGAAAATCTCAGCGCGCGGCTGTGGCGGTATCCGCCAAAGAGTGCGGGCACCTTGCACAAGCACATCCGTCAGGAGGAATTTTATTTTGTGCTGGAAGGCACAGGCCGGATGCGCGTGGGCGAGGAGACGTTGACCGTTCCCAAACACGGCGGCGTGCTGGTCGGTCCGGATCAACTGCGTCAGGTGTTCAACGACACCGACGCCGAAGTGCTCTGGCTCATCGTCGGTGCGCCGGAGGAAACAGAACTCCTGCCCACGGCAAAGACCAAGCCCGACCTGTCGCTCATCTACCCGACCGACCCGACGCAATTACCCAAGGAACTCGCCGGAGTCCAGTGGCCTCCGAAAGAGTGAGTTCCGGCAGACCGCATGAACGCACCCGACGCCCGCACCGAATTGTTCCGCTCCTCGTGGTCGCTTTACGACACGGTCATCGAACGGAATTACATGTTTCACCGCCAAATCCACGATTGTGTGCGATGCGCGCTGCGGGAGCGGTGGGCGGGCAACGGTTACAGATTGCTGGACTTGGGCTGCGGCAATGCGCGGCTGCTGGCGGATACGTTGAGCGTTGTTCCCCCTGCGCGTTATCTGGGTGTGGATTTGTCACGCACGGCGTTGGACGAGGCTGCGGCGCAATTGAAGGCGCTGCCTTCGGTCGAGTTGCGGGAGCAGGAGATGCTGGCTTGCGCGCTGGAAGCGCCGCCGTCGTCGTTCGACGTGGCGTATTCGAGTTTCGCCGCGCATCACCTGACCGCGGAGGACAAGCGGCGGTTGTTTGGGGCGGTGGCGGAGTCGCTTGCATCCGACGGGGAGTTTCTGCTGGTGGACGTGGTTCGCGGTGAAAACCAGACCCGCGATGCGTATCTGGAAGATTACCTGCGAATGATGCGGACTGAATGGAACGCGCTGGATTCGGAACAAATCAAGGAGGCATGCGCGCACGTCGCCACGC
>DAOLDN010000716.1:0-1643 GCA_035327385.1 Verrucomicrobiota bacterium
CCCCATTGCCAGTTGATCAACAGATCCTTCGTCAGGAACATCGCCACAATCATGCGGAGGCGATTGTGCATGTTGCCCGTGGCGTTGAGGCAGCGCATCGCCGCATCCACAATCGGATAACCCGTCCTGCCTTCACACCACGCCTGGAAATGGGCGCGGTTGTCGCTCCACTGAAGCGCGTCATATTCCGGACGGAACGCACCTTTGGTCACGTGCGGGAAGTTGTGCAGCACTTGCAGATAGAATTCGCGCCAGATGAGTTCGTTCAAGAACACGTCGCAGCTTTGTCGTTGCGTTGGTGTGGTTGCAGTAGCACGGGCCTTGTCCAGCGCGGCGAGAATGGTGCGGATGCCAATCGTCCCGCAACGCAGATGCGGCGAGAGTTGCGACGTTCCGTCAATCGCGGGCAGGTTGCGATTCGCCGCGTATTCATAAACCGGCCCGGCCATGAATTGGCGAAGCCGTTCCAGCGCCGCCCGTTCGCCGGCGGGAGCAAGCGATTGTTTCATCGCATGGCCCAGTTCTCCCGCGCCCTTCGGCAGAGGTTCGACTTGGATGTTGAGGGTTGAATGTTGAACGTTGAATGTTCCCAACTTTTTCCTCACGGGCGGAATCGCCTTTGCCTTCCACGCCCGTGAATACGGAGTGAAGACAGTGAACGGTTTCCCGGCCTGCGTCAGAATTTCCTGTTCCTCCCAGACAACGGCGTCCTTGAACAATTCAAAACCAAATCCCGCTGCGTTGAGCGCGTTGAACACACGGCTGTCGCGAGCCTGCGCGTAGGGTTCGTAACGTTTGTTGGCGAAGACCGCCTGCGCGCCGGTTTCCTTGCAGAGCTTTGGCAGCACTTCTTCCGATTTGCCGCTACGAACGATGAGCGTGTAGCCGAGTTCGGCGAGATTTCTTTGCAGCGATTCCAGCGATTGCAGCAGAAACGCCAGTCGTGCCGCGCCCACGTCCGGGCCGGTGCGAAATGCGTCTTCGAGAATGAAAACAGGAATGATCTGCTCCGCGCGTTTGACGGCTTCGCTCAAAGCGGTGTTGTCCGTGACGCGCAAATCCCGACGAAACCAGTGAATGACCCTTTGCACGCGGGCAGGTTAGCACAGATTTGACGCGATGGAGAATCCGGTCCGCCGGAATTTCCGTGCGCAAGACTCCGCAAACCTTTGGCAAGTGCCGGGAAGCGGTGCGATGCGGCAGACTCTACGATGCGCGGGCAATCGGGAACGCCGTGCGACAACAGCCGGCACAACCGTGAACTTGAAACTGAATAGGAATCATCACAGAAAAATGAAACATTCATTCGCAGTAATCGTCGCAGCGGGTCTGCTGGCAGTGGCCGCCACCGCCAACGCGCAATTCGGCATCAACGGCAGTTCGGGATTGTTCGACCCGTCTTTTCGTGGCGCGGCCAACACCACGTGGTTTGGCTGGGGCTACGGAAGTTTTGAAGGAGCGGTCAACAACGAGTTGATCGACAACCCGGCCACCACCATCGGCACGGCCCCGTTGGGCGTGTCCTTCACTCAAAATCCCGGTAACGACATCCTTTCCAGTAGCGAAAATATTTACACCGGCGCGGCGGGAGCGACGGACCTGTTGTTCGCTCTGCCCACCAGCGGCACGGCGGGATCGGGGTT
>DAOLDN010000717.1:0-1633 GCA_035327385.1 Verrucomicrobiota bacterium
TCACTCCGCCCAGCGCCCCGAAGATGCCGTCGCACTGGCGGTTGTTCACGTCGGTGAACATCAGGTTCGTGGAGACATGGCGTTGCAGCATGTTCGTGATGAACAGGTATGCGGACTGGCTGTTCTGCAATCGCGCCTGCAACCCGATGCGCCACGCATGGCCCCAGCCGATGTCAGTGAATGGGGCGGAACAACGCGCGTCGGTGGAAATCTTCGCGGCCGCCGCCATCGTCGGCGTGTAATACGGTGAAATGGTTTCGCCGGGATACAGACCGACGAGATGCGAACAATGACGATGCGTGTCGTTCTGCGCGTCCACGTCTTCCAGCCATTCCTGCAACTGGCCGTAGCGGCCGATCTGGTTGGGCGGCAGTTTGGCTCGAAGATTGATGAGGTTCGTCCGAAATTCGGCGTCAATTCCCAGGATGTGCGTGGACTGGATGAGATAATCGCACAATTCGCGGATTAATTCGTTGTCCATGGTCGGCCCGGCGACGTTGGCGACCTCGATGGAGCCGGACTTCCAGTTGTGTTCGGAGGAGTAGGAGGGATTGGTGACGAGCCAGTTTGTGTTGTCACGGTGCGGAATCAAAAAGTCCTGAAAGAACCGCGCCGCGCTTTTCATCAGCGGATAGGCGGTGTTGGCGAGGAAGTTCGTGTCGCCGGTGTATTGATAATGCCACCAGAGATTCTGCGCGAGCCACGCCTGGCCGGCGGGCCAGAATCCGTCGCGTCCGTTGATGGGCGCCGCGCCGCGCCAGACATCGGTGTTGTGATGCACGACCCAGCCGCTGGAATAATAGATGTTGGAGGCGACCTTCGCGCCCGTCACCGAGAGATCGGAAATCATGTCGAACATCGGCTCATGACATTCGGAAAGATTCACCATTTCCGCGCCGGAATAATTCAGTTGTTGATTGATGTTGAGCGTGTGTTTGCTTTCCCATTCGGGATTCGTGGTTTCGTTCCATTTGCCTTGCAGCGTCAACGGCAGCGAGCCGGGCCGCGAACCGGAAATCATCAGGTAACGGCCCATCTGAAAATACAACGTTGAGAGTTGGGGATCGTCGCCCTCCGCCGCGCGTTTGACGCGAAAGCCCGTGGGTTGATTGGTCTTGGCCGTGCCGCCGAGGTCCAACACGACGCGCTGGAACAGGGACTGATAATCGTCCAATTGCGCGGCTCGCAACTGAGCATAGGATTTCGTGGCGGCAGCGGCGACGTTGTTGGAACAAATCAGCGGATAATTGGCGGTGAGGTCGTCGAATTTTTTGTAATTCGACGCCGCGCCCAGCAGCAGCGTGACGGCATCCGCGTTGGTGACGGTGATGGAACTGCTCGAAGTCGTGACCGTGCCTCCCTCGGCCAGCACGCGCACGCGCGCCTGGTAAGCGATGCCGTTCGTCAATCCCGTGGCAAAATACTGTGGTCGCGGCATGACACTCACACGCGCGTTGAGAATCAGCTCGTTGCCCGATGTGGTGATCGTGTTGTCCGGCTGCAACGTCGTGACTGTTGCGGTGAAACTGATCTTCGCCGCCTGGCTCGCGGTGAGGCGGATGACAATCACATTGTCCGGTGCGCTGGCGAAAACTTCGCGCGTGTAGGTGACGCCGCCGTAATCGTAGCGAAC
>DAOLDN010000718.1:0-1615 GCA_035327385.1 Verrucomicrobiota bacterium
CCGGTCCAAAGCCGGCTGCAAGCCGGCGCTCCGCACCAAAATGAGAATTGCTGGCGTCCGTGGGGAATGGTTTGACAACACCCGTTGGCGCGTTTCAACCTCGGTGAATTGCAGACCACATCATGAAGTTTGGCATCAACACATTTTTGTTCACGTCGCCGTTCACGAATCGAAGCACGCGGCTGTTCGCGAAGTTCAAACGATGGGGATTCGATGGAGTGGAGATCGCCGTGGAAGACACGTCGCATCTGGACGCGGCGTTCGTCCGGTCGCAACTGAACAAGCACGCGCTGGTTTGCACGTCGGTTTGCGCCTGCTTCCCGCCACAACGCGACCTGCGCGGAACGCGGTCGCAGCAACTGGCAACAATTCGCTATCTGAAGGAATTGATCCGCATGGCGGACGTTCTGGGCACGGACATCGTCATGGGGCCACTATATTCAGCGACGGGACGCGCGGACGCCGTTCCGCCCGCCGAATACCGCAAACAATGGCGCACCGTGCGCGGCCATTTGAAAACCATCTGCCGCCACGCCGAGGACAACGGCAAGATCATTTGCATGGAGCCGCTGAACCGGTTTGAAACCGATTTTCTGAACACGGTGGATCAGGGATTGAAAATGATTTCCGAGGTGGACAGTCCTGCGTTGAAGCTGCTGCTGGACACGTTCCACATGAATATCGAGGAAAAGAACCCCGCCGACGCCATCCGCCGCGCGGGACGGCACGTCGGCCACATCCACGCCAGCGCCAGCGACCGTGGAACGCCTGGCAACGATCACGTGGACTGGGCGGGCATCGCGCGGGCGTTGCGCGACATCCGCTACAACGGGACGGTCGTCATCGAATCCTTCACCACGGACGTAAAAGTGATCGCGCGAGCCGCGGCCATCTGGCGAAAGATTGAACCAAGTCGCGACCGCATCGCCGCCGACGGGCTGTTGTTTTTGAAGAAAACCATGACGCCCGCCGTCCGTTCCAGACACGGCAAAAAACAAAAACCATGAAAACAGTTCTCCGACTCCTGTTCGTAAACGTGATCGCGTTTGCTTCCATCCACGCCGGCGCTGAAGAAAAGAAAATTGTTCTCATCGCAGGCAACCCGAGCCATCGCTCCGGCGAACACGAACATCGCGCGGGAATGTTGTTGTTCCAAAAATGTCTGTCGTCCGTTCCGGGCGTCTCGACAGTGGTGGTTTCCAACGGCTGGCCGGAGGAAGCGACGGTGTTTGAGGACGCGGCGGCGGTGGTGATCTACGCCGACGGCGGACACCGTCACCCGGCGTTGCAGGGTGATGCGCTGCAAACGCTCGCGGCGTTGAACAAAAGGGGCGTCGGGTTCGCGTGCATCCATTACGCGGTGGAGCCGACGATTGAAAAGGGCCAGACGGAGTTTTTGTCGTGGCTGGGCGGTTGTTTTGAGATCAACTGGTCGGTGAACCCGCATTGGACAGCCGACTTCAAAAACCTTCCCGAACATCCTGTCACTCGCGGCGTGAAGCCGTTTCAACTGAGGGACGAATGGTATTACCACATGCGTTTCGCCGAGGGAATGAAGGGTGTGACGCCGGTGCTGTCCGACGTGCCGTCCACCAACACGCTCACGCGGCCCGAT
>DAOLDN010000719.1:0-1608 GCA_035327385.1 Verrucomicrobiota bacterium
CCACGCCGGCCATCCGCCAGAGGACTTGATACGCGGGAAACTCGATGCCGAGCAAGGGATGCCGATTCAACATGCCCCAACCGTTGCGATGTCCATGAATCGCCAGTTCGCCGATGTCACAAATTTTCTTCGCACCCGCCAGGCCGACGCTGTTGAGCGAAATCATCGCGCACGTGCCGCCGGATTTGACGATTTTCTCGTAATGCCGCTGCATCGCGTCGAGTTCATCGCTGACGTTGAAGGCGTACATCACCTTCTTGCCGGTGCGATCGGCGTGGGCGTTGATGACGCGCATGATGGCATCCACGCGTTCGTCGAAGGGCGAGTGCGGCGGGTTGGCCATCAGTTCGTCGTCCTTGACGAAGTCAATTCCCGCTTCGCAGAGAACTTTTACCAAGTCTGCCGTCTGCTGCGGCGCCAGGCCGATGCTGGGTTTGATGATCGTGCCGATGAGCGGGCGATTTTCTACTTGGGTCAGCTTGCGGCAGCCGGCCACGCCAAACTGCGGCCCGCGATAATGCTGGGCAAAAGACGGCGGCAATTCGAGGTCCATCAACTTCAGCCCGGTAAACTGCCGAAGTTCGTAGAGATTCCCCTGAATGGTAGAAACCAATGTGGGCAGGTTGTAGCCCATGTTTTCGAGCGACCAGGAGACGACCACTTTGGCCCGGGCGAAATTACCGGAAGGGGATTTCGCCCCGGGCAGACTCGGCTCATTCCCGCTTTCCAGCGGTGTAATTTTCTCGACGCGCGCGGCGAAGCGTTGTTTCAGTTGGTTGGTTCCCCCGGGCACGGCGAGGAAAGTGCGGGAGGATTGTTCGCCCGCCAGCGAGGCGGCGGCTTGCTCGACCGGCAGCGGGGTTTCGATGAGATACGTTGCTACGATGCGTTCCACGGGTGCGCGCATCGTAAATTGGAGCAGGGGAGTCCACAATTCCAAATCCTTGCGGCGGCGACGAACACCATTGAAACTATTGGCGACCGGTGAACGTCTCGAATCGTTGAATGTCCTCAATTTTATCTCGTCCAAACCGCCCGGAACGATTAACACTTTCACAGACCATGCGATGTTCCATTGCCGCCATCATTGTCCTCGCGGGTGCCGCCGCACAGCCGGTCGCCGCCGAGAAACCGAAGGAATGGGTTGATCCCGACACGGGACATCGCGTCGTGCGCATCTCCCCCGAGCCGCGCATGGGAGGTCTTTACTTTCATCAAAACCAGTTCACGCGGTCCGGTGACAAAATGGTCCTGATGACCAGCAACGGCTTGTCCGTGCTGAATCTCAAGACATGGGAAGCCTCTCCGCTGGTGGAGGGGCGCGTGGGCAACGTCGTCGTGGGCGCCAAATCCCGGCAGGTTTACTACCGGACGACGAATGACGTCATCTACTCGACGCATCTGGACACGGGCATCACGCGGCTTATCGCCACATTGCCGCCGGAGATCCGTCGCCCTTCCGGCTTTGGGTTGAACGCGGACGAAACGCTGCTCGCCGGCAGTTTTGTGGAGAACGGCAGGAGGTTTGTCCCGGCACAATTGCAGGACGCCACAGCCATGGATCGCGAGGAGGCGGAGCGCCCGCAGCCGCCATTGGAAAAGCCGCCC
>DAOLDN010000720.1:0-1607 GCA_035327385.1 Verrucomicrobiota bacterium
AAGACCTGCGCCACGGTTTGGGATTTGGCGTGGGAATGTTTGCGTTTGCGTTTGGCATGAGCGTCATTCCGAAGATAAGAGACAGAAGTCGTTGCAAGGAGCCAGCTTAAGTTTCCGAAATGTTTGGCTCACTATCCTGACGCCGATGCGCGACTGCGGGACTGCCGCAGAGCAGGGATAGTGGCTGTGTTCGTCAGAACACGGCTGATTTCATGGGTAGCACCGGAGCTGGAGCGTTATTGGGATTGGAGACGGTACGGTAGGGCACAGCGGAAGCGACAACGTCGGCAGGCAAGCGGCAAGAATCCGGGAATAGTTTGCCGCGTTCTCACGAACGCAGCCAGACGATATGCGTGACGAATTCATAACTGCCCGGTCAAAACCTGTGAGAGCGAGAAACGGACGCGCGTATGACCAGTTACTATTACGAAGCGCTGGATTCCACCGGGCTGAGAAGCGAGGGCACGATTGAAGTGTCCGACCAGATCGAGGCTGTGCGGCGGATAAAGGAGATGGGACTGTTCCCTACGCGCATTGCTGAACAACGCATGGCGAGGCGGATCAATAAAGCCGCCGCCGCACAGCCGCATCGGTCGCGGGCATTCAGCATCCATATCCCATTCCTCACCGACCGTGTGAAGCCTGCGATCGTGGCGGTGTTCACGCGCCAGCTTGCGACGTTGGTGGACGCCGGAATGCCGTTGCTGCGAGGATTGAGGATTCTTTATCAACAGGAAACCAATCGTGCTCTGAAAAACATCATCGCCCATATCTGTCAGACCATCGAGAGCGGCGGAATGTTGTCCGAGGCGTTGGCGGCGCATCCACGTGTGTTTAGTCCGCTTTACGTCAACATGGTCAGAGCAGGGGAACTGGGCGGCAGTCTCGATGTGACGCTGCGGCGACTGGCGGAGTTCATCGAGAAAGCGCAGAAGATCAAAGGCAAGGTCAAATCCGCGATGTTCTATCCGGTGGCGGTGATAATTGTCGCCGCAGCCATCATGTCTGTTTTGATGGTGTATGTCATTCCGCGTTTCCGCGATATTTTTGACGGACTGATGGGTGGTGCGGGATTGCCCGCGTTCACGCAATTCGTGTTTCAACTGAGCGCTGTGGTCAAAGACCATTTTTTCATCGTGGCAGCGGTCGTTGCGTGTGTCGTCATCGGGTTTTGCGGCCTGTTGAAGACGGATGCAGGTCGTCGTGTGTTTGATCTGTTCAAGCTGAGGATGCCGGTGTTGGGAAATCTGTTCCGCAAGATGGCGATTTCCCGGTTTGCCCGGACATTGGGCACATTGCTTGGCAGCGGCGTGCCGGTGCTCCAGGCGCTGGGCATTGTGAAGGAAACCGTCGGCAACGTCGTCGTGGGGCGCGTGGTGGCGTCCATTCACGACAGCGTGAAGGAAGGCGAAACGATGACAGCGCCGTTGCGCGCGTCGAACGTTTTTCCGCCGGTCATCGTGGGCATGGTGGACGTGGGAGAACAAACGGGCGCGTTGCCGGACATGCTGATGAAGGTTGCCGACACTTGCGACGACGAAGTGGACAACGCCGTGAACGGGCTGACCTCATTGCTCGAACCGGTGTTGATTGTGTTTCTGGCGATC
>DAOLDN010000721.1:0-1601 GCA_035327385.1 Verrucomicrobiota bacterium
CCCCATCCACGCTGGCCAGCGCCGCGAGCAACGTGGCGCGGTCGTTTTCATCGTCCACCGGCCGCGACGGGCCTTTCAACTGATGCACACCGGCGTCACTGGTCACGCCGACGAGTAACGCCCCGCCGAGATTGCGAGCGGCTTCCAAATACGCCACGTGCCCGGAATGGAGCACGTCGAAACACCCGTTGGTGGCCACCAACGGCTTGCCGGCCGCGCGCTGGGCGGCACACCATTCCGACAACTTGTCCCACGGAATGATTTTCGCTCGGAAATTCACGGACGGATTCTGACGAATCGTTCCCCGCTAAAAAAGCTCATTTTCAAAGCCCGTTTTGAAAGGGGTGCATATTTACGATTGGAAACGCGCCCCGACTCTTGGCACTCTCGTCACCGATGAGCCATCTCGCCCGCGCCCGCAAAGTATTCGACGTGGAACTGGCCGCGCTCAAAAGCGTGCGCGCCCAATTGGACGTCGCCTTTGATCAGGCGGTGAATCTCGTCTGCGCGGCCCTCAAACAACGCGGCAAGGTCGTCATCGTCGGCATCGGCAAATCTGGCAACATCGGCGCCAAAATCGCCGCCACACTCACCAGCACCGGCAGCACCAGCGTCGTCCTCAACAGCGTGGACGCCCTCCACGGAGACGTGGGCATCGTCAACGACGGCGACGTCATCCTCGCGCTCAGTTATTCCGGAGAATCGGAGGAATTGTTGAACCTGCTGCCCGCGTTGAAGAGGTTCGCCGTGAAAATCATTTCAGTGACCGGCAACCCGAAATCCTCACGCGCGCGCCACAGCGACATCGCTTTGAACGTGCGCGTGCCAAAGGAAGCCTGTCCATTCAACCTTGCGCCCACCGCCAGCACCACGGCCATGCTCGTCATGGGCGACGCATTGGCCATTGCCGTGCTGGAGGCGCGCGGCTTCAAACAGACTGACTTTGCCAGATACCATCCCAGCGGTGCCATCGGTCGGGCGATGCTCTCTCGCGTCGGCGACATCATGCGCACGGGCGACCGCAACGCCGTCGCCGTCGCAACCACCACGGTCAAGGAGGCGTTGCTGGTCATGACACGCGCCAAATCCGGGAGCCTCGCCGTCGTCAATCCGCGCGGCAAACTCGTGGGCGTTTTCACGGATGGAGATTTCCGCAGGAAGATGTCCGCGGACGAACATTTGCTGTCGCGCCCGCTGGAAAGCGTGATGACGAAGAATCCCATCTGTGTTCCGGACACCGCGCTGGCGGTCGAGGCCTTGAGGATTTTCAACGAGCGCAACATTGACGACCTCATCGTCGTCAACGCAAAGCGCGAGCCTGTCGGCCTTGTGGATTCGCAGGATCTGCCAAAGTTGAAAATTGTTTAGCGCGGATAAAGGAGCGCGGGCGGCTCGCCCGCGAGTTTCGATCTCAACACCAGAAACACGCGGGCGAGCCGCCCGCGCTCCTGGCGTTTCAGCCGTCATGGCTTTATTTGAAGTGTGGCCGAGTTCTGAAAGCCCGTCGGAAAATTCCGCGAGGTCTTGGACTGCGGCAGCCCTCTGCCGCTTTCGCATCGTAAGCCTGCGGTGGAAAGGCGGCAGAGGGCTGCCGCAGTCCA
>DAOLDN010000722.1:0-1596 GCA_035327385.1 Verrucomicrobiota bacterium
CACGGCGGGATTGATTGGTCTGCAACACGCTGTTGGCCCATGCAAGCACCGGCGAATTGGTTGTCATGCCCGAGTTGTACTCAAAATAAATGACGATGAAGTCCAATCCGCTTGCGCTGAACAAGTCGAAGTGATTGTCGTTGTTCGTACCATAGTGGCCGCCATAGTAACCTTTTGAGGAAAAGTGAGCTTCGCCAAAGTATTGGTTGTAAAATGTGGTCGTGCCCGTGGAACTTCCAATCGGAGACTGATCATGATTGCCCACAGCCACGCCATACGGCACTCCATCAGGAAGTGACGTGGTCAGAGGATTCTCAAGACGATAAAGCGCATTGGTGGCTACCCTCCATTCAGAGTCATTGCCGCCGTTGTCGCCGTTTTGCGTGCAGTCCCCGAGCTGCGCCACATACTGGATGTTGCGATTAACCCGTTCGTTGACGATCCATTGCGTCTGATTCGTAAACATCGCCGGCGACCCACCGTTCAGACTCGATACATAATACTGCGTGTCAGGCAGTGCGATCAGTGTGAAATCCGCGCCCGCAGGCGGATTGGCGACACGGCCGTAAAACGTTACTGTCAGATCGTCCGAATCCGGATCTGAAACCGTCACGTTCAGCGTCGGCGAGTTTGTGACATCGAAGGCGCCGTCGGCGGGTGAAACGGAAGCCGGCAGATTCGGTGGTTCGGAGAGTGCTTTCGGAATGAGTTCTCCGCCGGGGCCAATGTCACCGGGATAGGTATTGGCGTCGCCCAGATCAAAACGGATGTGGTGCAGAAAATTGGTGCCGGGCGTGGTGCCACCGGAGAATATGATTTTGTCGTCCGTGCCCAATCCACCCACCGACCCGGACCAGCCGGTAATGGTAAGGATGCCGTCGGCAGTTCCAGAAACACCCGAAAAAGTCAGAATGCCGGACGCGCCGCCGGGAGACAGATTCAGCGTCGAATCAGCGGAAAGCGTCAACGCACCGATGGTGCTGTCGGTGAAATTGCTGGCGTTCAAAGTGCCGCCCGCAAAGTTGAATCCGCCGCTGCCTAGGGCATTGGCGACGCCCAGCGTGATCGCGCCCTCACTCAACGTCGTGCCGCCGGTGTAGCTGCCAGCACCATTCAAGCGGAGCGTGCCGTTGCCGGTCTTCGCCAAAGAGCGCGCTCCGCCCGATTCCCCAATCGCGCCAAGCGTCAATTGTGCGTTCCCACCGACAACGTCAAACGTGGCGTTGCCCGACATCGTCGTTGGGCCGAACGTGATCCCCGCCGTGCCGCTGGTCACGTTGGTCCCCGCAGTCACTGACAAAGTCTGCGTCCCGATTCCGAGTGTGCCCAAGGTGCTGGTAACGCCGCTGCCGCTGGTACTCCGATCCGACACGATGGCAGCATTCCCGCCGACAGTTGTGTTGTGAGCGTTCACGCTGCCATTGATGGCCAGGTGAAGCGTGCCGCCATTGAGAGTCAAGGGTACCCCAACCGTCCCCAAGGCGCTGGCGTTGCCCAGTCGCATGGTGCCACCCGAAAGTGTGACTCCCGCGCTCGTGCGATTGGCATTGGCCGCCGTGTTTAACGTGAGTTGTCCGCCTCCCTGATTGTTAAATG
>DAOLDN010000723.1:0-1590 GCA_035327385.1 Verrucomicrobiota bacterium
ACCTGCGATTGATCCGGTTGCAGATAACCGCTCGCTCACGTCTTTGGCCTTGCGGGCGAGGTCCACAAAAACGCCTTGAGTAATGTCCGCTGCCAGATCGGAGGATTGCACCTGTCGCAATGCAGCTGAATACACGAAATCCGTGTGCCGCGTAACGATTTCGCGAAAGGCGGCTTCATCGTGCCGACTGGCGTAGTCGCGAAGCAATTGAATGTCCGACTTTTCCCGCATCTCACCCATTAAACAACCGCACGTGGGAAAATCCGACAAAGAATTTCTCAATTACCGGGCGTATCGGCACCCGAAGCAGCTTTGAAAGCTGCGCAAGCCGCCGCCGGCCAAATCGGACAGGGAAAGAAGTAAATCCATTTTGACGGCATGCACTTCCGTCGTGACATTGGAGCGAAGGGTTTTGCGCTGATTCGGAGGTCTGCCGCCTGGTTATGCTGATATGGGTTTCAGAGCCGCGTAAATCATCGGGGATCAAGGCCCGACCAGAAACTCGACATTATTCGACGATCTCGAAAGTCACGTCACCCTCCCCGACATCTTCATTGACGTTGGAGACCGTTTTGACTTTTGCATTTGGAAATCCCAACTTCACATATAGTTCTTGGATTCTCTGTGCATCCTCGGAAAACGTCCGTTCATCCATCAATTGACCAGCCTTGCAGGATGTGAAGCCAGCGAGCACTTGTTCATCAAACCTCGTGTTTCCCGAAAAGCGGATCTGGGTCAGCTTCGGCTTCTCTTGCAAAAGGTAGTTCAGCGTGACTCCCTCAGTGGAGTTGCCTTCGACCACGCGGATGTTGCTAAACCATCCGGTGTCATAAAGCTTGCGCACGTCGGCATCCACGGATGCACGTTCGAACAAGTTCCCCGGTTTCACAGAGATTTCCCGGCGAATCAGTTCTTCCTCCACCGTTTGAGGCTGCTTTATGCGTTTAATAATCACCTTGGCGACGACCGGCGGCTTGACCGGGTTGAGGGCCGCCACGGAATTGGACTGAAAGTGGTTCTGGAGGTGAAAATTCTCGTTACGAAGCTCATCAGCCCTTTTGCGAAGCACCCCCACTTCCCCGCGTAACCTCAGTAATTCGGCGGAATTGCGGGTCAGTCGTTCGTTATCATCGGTCAACGCTGCCAGCTTGCCGACGGCTTCATCGCGTTCTCTCTGCAATTGGTGAATTTGTTCCTGCAGTGGCGTTTGCTTTTGGTGAAGCGTCTGAACCTGATCGCGCAGCTGCGCAGCCCGATGAGCTTCGTAAAGGCCTGCCCCGGCGACAGCGGCAATGGCGGCAGTAACAAGCGCCTTTTGGAACGTAGTCATGGCAATGGTCTTGGTGGTGGCAGCAACAACGGTGGCCGTGGAAACCGCCGTGCCGGCAAGCGCGGCGGCAGAAATGGTGACGGTCAGTCCCACCGGCGCGGCTTGCACCGCATTGGCGGAGATGGCAACGGACAAAGCAGCGGCGGTGGTGCGGATGCCGCGCTGCGACAACAGTTCGCGGTGTTTGTCGAGTGCGGGAGCAACCCGCGTCTGTGTCGTGTCGTCGCTCACGCCAATGGCCGCGCCCACCGAGAGAAAAT
>DAOLDN010000724.1:0-1576 GCA_035327385.1 Verrucomicrobiota bacterium
CCCGTCACGAAGACGTTGCCGTTGCTGTCCACGGCGAGGGCGCTGGCCCCGTCGTCATCGTTGCCGGGCCCGTTGTACAAATTCGTCCAGAGCGGCGTCCCGTCCGGGGAGTATTTCAGGGTGGCGAAATCTGAATCACCGTTGGCGTTTCTGCTAAAACCCGTCACGAAGACGTTGCCGTTGCCATCCACCGTCACGGCGTCGGCGCGGTCATTGTCGTTTCCCAGCCCATTGTAAAGATTTGTCCAAAGCGGCACGCCCGCGCTGGTGTATTTGATGGTGACATAGTCCTGTGCCGTGCCGATACCCGGAGCCTCGCCGACCACGATCACGTTTCCTGCATGATCCACCGCCAACGCATTGCCGGAATCCCAGCCGCCGGCCGGTCCGTCGTAAAGATTTGTCCACAGTGGGACACCCGCGCTTGAATAGGCGACTGTCGCGATGTCTGAATTAGCCGCCATCGCGCTGCCGCACACGAAGACCCGGCCATTGGCGTCCAAGGCGACGGCGTTGGCGATGTCCCATTCGTTGCCCGGCCCGTCGTAATAATTGGTCCACAGAGGCACGCCCGTGCTGGAATATTTGATGGTGGCGAAATCTTCGCTGGAAACATTGGTGGATGTTTTGGACCAACCTGTCACCACAACATTGCTGCTGGAATCAACTGCGATCCCGGACGTGAAATCGGTGCCATCTCCTGCCCCGTCGTAGAGATTGGTCCACAGCGGAACACCCGCGCCGGAATACCGGATTGTCAGGAAGTTCCAGTCGTCGCTGCCCGGAGCTTTGCGGGAGTGGCCGGCCACGGTCACGTTGCCGCCACCATCCACTGCCAATGAGCCGATCCAGTCCTCGGAGTTGCCGGGCCCGTTGTAAGAATTCGTCCACAAGGAAACGCCGGCACTGCTGTACTTCAGCACCACGGCGTTCTCTGAGCCGATGGAGCCACTTGCCCCGCCGACAAACACGTCGCCTGCGGAATCCACCCCCACCGTCGCGGCAAAGTCAAAGGAGACGCCCGGTCCTTTGAAGACGTTGGTCCAGACAACGCTTGATTGGGCCTGCGCCGCACGGGGAACAATCATCAGGCTGGTGAGGACGACGAAGAAAGTGCCGAAGAAAATCGGCGAACGTTTCGCGTGGGGCGGAATGGGTGAGCGTGGGAGATTCATGCGTCTAAGTTCGTTCAGGTTCAAAACAGGCTGCCACCTACGAGAAAGTTAGTTATAGGAATCGTCACGTGTGTGCAACGGATTTATTGAAATCATTCCGCAACCTGATTGTCGTACTGGCTTGAATACGTTGCCGATCAAAACGGTTCGCGTCCGAACCTAGCGCTCCGTGTCTTGAACACTGAAGACTGCTTCCAGCAACCATGCGGCTTGGTGTTGTCCCGGTAGGAATTGGATAGCGGGCGTTGCGTGATTCCGTGTGCGGCACTTTGGGTCGGCTTGGGCGCAGTCTGGTTTGCCGCGGCATTCACGCGATGCGCGCCAACGCTGTCCCTCGGTGTGGTCCTCGACGTTGAGCGCCTGCATGAGGTTGTACATCTCGTCGTTCTTGTACATCACGT
>DAOLDN010000725.1:0-1573 GCA_035327385.1 Verrucomicrobiota bacterium
CGGCGAAGAGGATCAAGTCGCCTTCCTGGATTTGCAACTTGCTCGTGAGCGCGGCTTTTTCGGCGTCACTGAAGAACTTCACGATGGGCGATTTCCATTCACCGTTCTCGACCTTGATGAACGCGAGACCTTTCGCGCCGAAGCTCTTGGCGTATTCAGTCATCGTTTCGATCTGGCCTTGCGTCGCACCGGCAAGGCCCTTGGCGTTGATGGCTTTCACCACGCCGCCGCCTTCGATGCACTTGCCGAACACGCCAAACTTCGAGCCTTTGAATTCCTCGCTGAATTCCACGAGTTCCATGCCGAAACGCGTGTCGGGCTTATCAATGCCGTAGCGGTTCAACGCTTCCTCGAAGCTGATGCGCTTGAACGGCGTGGGCACGTCAATGTTCAGCGCGGTCTTCCAGACGCGCTTGAGCAAACCTTCAATGAGCGCGTAGATATCCTCGCGGTCAATGAAGCTCATTTCAATGTCCACCTGCGTGAACTCGGGCTGGCGATCGGCGCGCAAATCTTCGTCGCGATAGCAACGCGCGAGTTGGAAGTAACGCTCGATGCCGCCGACCATGAGAATCTGTTTGAACTGCTGCGGCGATTGCGGCAGCGCGTAAAACGTGCCGGCTTCGCGACGGTTCGGGACGAGAAATTCGCGCGCGCCTTCGGGCGTGGACTTGAAGAGCGTCGGCGTCTCGACTTCAAGGAAACCCTGCTCGTCCATGTAACTGCGCGTGGCGATGGCGACTTTGGAACGCAGGCGGAGATTGCGCGCCATCTCGGGGCGACGCAGGTCGAGATAGCGATATTGCAGGCGTGTGTCTTCGGCGACTTTCGCGGCGGCTTCCGGGTCGTCAATCTGGAACGGCAGCACATCGGCCATGTTCAAGACTTCGAGCGACTGCACGCCGACTTCGATTTCGCCGGTGGGAATCTTGGTGTTGTTCGTGCCGGCGGGACGTTGGCGCACCTTGCCGGTGAGGCTGACGACGCACTCCGCGCGCAATGCGGCGGCTTGCGCGAACAGTTCCGGCGTCAGATCGCTCGGATCGAAAACGGTTTGCGTGCGGCCTTCGCGGTCGCGGACGTCAATGAAGATGAGGCCGCCGAGGTCGCGGCGGGAGTGAACCCAGCCGTTCAAGGTGACCATCTGTCCGATGTGCGCCGGGCGCAGTTCGTTGCAATGATGCGTGCGTTTCATTTCTTGTTGGAGTTCAAGCTTTAGCTTGTTCCCCGTTGCCTGAGTAGCCGGAACAAGCTAAAGCTTGAACTTCAACCCACTCCAAGCGGACGCGGATGATGGCCGTGAAAACGGCGGAATTCAAAGAGATTTTTGGCGGGAAGGGTCAGCCTGTCACGATCGTACCCACGTTCTCGCCCATGACGACGCGCTTGAGATTGTGTGCCTTGAACAACTCGAAGACGATGATCGGCATCTTGTTGTCCATGCACAGGGAGAAGGCCGTGGAATCCATCACCTTGAGCTGTTTCTTCAGCGCGTCGAAATAGGTGATGCGGCTGAATCGTTTTGCTTTCGGATTCTTTTTCGGATCGGAATCGTAGATCCCGTCCACCTTGG
>DAOLDN010000726.1:0-1570 GCA_035327385.1 Verrucomicrobiota bacterium
CGAGGCGATGGGTTTTGGCGACGTGAAATTCATGGCGGCCATCGGCGCATTTCTGGGGTGGCAGGCGACGTTGTTTTCGTTGATGGTCAGTTCGATTCTTGGCGCGGTGGTGGGAGTGACGTTGATCGTGGCCGGCAAGCGCGAATGGTCGTCGCGCCTGCCCTACGGCCCTTACATCGCTTTGGCGGCGGTGATCTGGATGTTCGCCGGGGAGGAAATCATGAAGCTCGTGTTCCGGTAATTGTCACGGAACGAACTGTCCGCAGACGGTTGCGAGGACCTCTTTGAACGTGGTGAAGTCCGCAGGAAGGAGACGGCCAAGCTTTCGTTCAACGCAGGACTTCTCAATCGTGGCGAGTTTTTGCATCCGCATCGTGGACGGCAATTTCAATCCCGCCTCCTTCCATTTGAAAACGACGGCATCGTCAGCCGTCCGCGCAGGATGACTGGTAATGGGAATCACCAGCAAATCATCATCGCCGAAGTCATGAACCACCAATACAGGTCGGCGTTTCGATCCCTGCCCGCCGGAGAATGTCAACCACGCGAGCAGAATTTCCCCTTGCGAATAGGCGGTCGCGGGCATCAATCCTGATCGTAAATGGCGTCGGTGGGAGCGTATTGGCGCGACAATTGTTCCTCGGAAAAGCGCGACCAATCGCGGGCATCCCTGCCCTCAGCCTTGCGTGCCTGAAGAAACTCGACAAAGTCCAGCGCCTCCTGCTGGAGCTCGGCGGAGAGTGTCCGACATTTTTCGAAGATCAACTCTGCTGTGCTCATGCTGGCAACGGTAACCAACAATACCCACGGCTGCAAGCGCCTCAAATCAAACAGGAGCCGCAAACGCGCGTTGAACGAAAGGAATGGCACATTATGAATCCCGGATGGCGAGCTGGCAAAGCTCCGGACAACCTCCCCAAAAAACGGTCACTGTTTATACAAATTTCGTCTCCGTGGTGTCTATGGTGTGAGTGGACGAAGGTTCAAAACCGGCCTGGTGCGAAAACCTTTACCGGGCGAAGGCGGCGGAGCTGTTGCTCTATGGCCGCGCGTTGGGCCTTTCCCACGGCGAGGCCCAGGATGTGTTGCAGGAAACGTTTGTCGTTCTGTTGGAACGCGACCAGCCGCCCGACAATCCGGCACACTACGCCATCCGCAGTTTTCGCAATCGCGCGTTGAACCATCGCCGCTCTCTGTGGCGTCGGCTGACGCGCGAACTGGAATCCAGCCGGTGGTTTGAGCGCGCGTCCGATGAAACGCCGCTGGAACGCGCCGCGATGCGTTGCCTGGAACAACTGCCGAGTGCGCAGCGGGAAGTGATCGTGCTCAAGGTCTGGCACGGACTGACGTTCGACGAGATCGGCGCATTGCTGGAACTCTCGCCCAACACCGCCGCCGGCCGCTACCGCTACGGTCTGGAAAAAATAAGAACCTGCCTGGAAGGAGAACAACATGAACGAGACGAATTCGGTGGAAACGCGATCGAGATGCTGGAGGCCGCGCGCCCCTTCGGCGGGGATTGAGCACGCGCTATTCGGGCGGGGTCGGGGACGAGCAGTGGCTTTGCCCT
>DAOLDN010000727.1:0-1568 GCA_035327385.1 Verrucomicrobiota bacterium
GACCGTCGGCCAGCACTTCCTCGATCCCGCCTGGCGGCGGCAGGCGGTTGGGGGAAAGTTCCTTCGGTTGGATGGCGACGACACCCTTGAGCGTTGTGAACAACAACCGCCCGTCGGACGTCCGCCAGGCGGCGGGCTGGTAGCTGCCGGAACATTCCTCCGACGGAAGCCCGTCATAACGACCATAGGTGGTGCAATTCAGGGTCTTGATCCTTCCATCGGCATAGGCGTCGAGTTGGACTTTGGCGATGTTGAATATTCCGCGCTGCGTGCCCACCCACAACCGTCCCTGGTCGTCCTCAAGTATCTGGCCGATGACATCGTCCGGCAGTCCGTCGCGCGTCGTGTAACGGAAAAATTTGCCGTCCCGGAATCGCAACAGTCCGCCCCGGAATGTGCCGGCCCAGACGGTTCCGTCCTCGTCCGCATGCAACGACCAGATGGGATGCGGCGTCGTCCGTTGTTCCGGCTTGAAGGCCACGATGTTCGTTGCCGTGATGCTGTAGAGGGTTTCGTCACCGGCACCCGCCCAGATGTTGCCTTCGCGATCTTCGGCCAATGCCCGGAATTCCACACGGCGCACGCCGTCTTCCTCGCGGTACATGCGGATGTTGCCATCCACCATGACGCTGAGGCTGCTTTTGGTGCCGATCCAGAGTCTGTGTTGACGATCTTCCAGCAGCACCTTGACTCCATGCACCAGCGGCTGCACCTGCTCGAAGTGGTCGCCCTGCCACCAGTACAAATCCTCCTCACCGGCGCTGAGCCAAAGGCGGTTGTCAACCCCCGGATAAACGCTGAACACAAATCCCCTCCTCGTTCCGCCCGGCAACGTGAACACCTGGCTCTCGCCACCGCGCACCCGGTGCAAGCCCGACCCGAACGTCCCGACCCACACCGTTCCCTCGTCATCCTCGGTGACCGAAACCGCCGCCTTGCCCGCCGTGACACCGTTGGCGCCGAGCACGGTGAAACGTTTTTCGGTCAATCGCACCAGACCGCCGCGATCCACGCCGCACCACAAATTCCCCTCCCGATCCTCAAAGAAACAATCCACGCGTTCGCCCGGGAAACGCTCCTCCGCCGTCAGTTGCCTCACGCGGCCATCGGGCCGGATGTGATACAGCCCCTTGCCGTAATGATAGAACCACACACCGCCGCCACGGGACTCCACCGCTCCCAATCGGTCCAGATTGGCGGTGAACACCCCGCGACACGCCTCGGCTTCGAACGTCCACTCCCGGCCCATGGACTTGCGCAAACGGTCATTGGCCAGACTCCACAGGCCGCCGTCGCGAGTCGGTTTCAGGAACGTGACGTTGATCAATGGCTCGCCGTTCGTGGGGGTCATCACCTTGAAAGCCTCCTGCTCCCGCAACGCAATTTCCTTGTCCGTCCCCAGCCACAAACGCCCCTGCTGATCCGTCACCATGGTGTGAATGATCGTGCCCTTCAATCCCGTCAACGCCACCTCCTCAAAATCCCCGCCGCGATGCCGCCACAGTTTGTGGTCGCGGGCGCGACACCAGATGGTTCCCGCACCGTCCATCACCGCCACTTCTCCAGCG
>DAOLDN010000728.1:0-1566 GCA_035327385.1 Verrucomicrobiota bacterium
CCTCTGCGCCGCAGCGTCAATGCGGATGGCAAACTTCTCCGGCAGACTGAGTTTCACCTCGTCGAAATCGTCCCAAACCTTGATCTCGGAGGGAATGTCCTGCCAGTAGAGCACCTGAAACCTGGATTTTGCGTCCGGGTTGCGCGGGGCGGCGGCTTCGCGCTCGTGTTTGACCTCGTTGATCGTGTCCAGCTTGGTCTTCGCCTTGGGCGCTTCGCCTTTGCCCATGAAATACAAAAACAGATCCACAGCGCTCGAAGCGTCCGCGCCGTAACCATCCGCCTTGATCTCGTCCGCGAAGGACTGGCTGATGGGCGCGCCGCCGACGGCGAACTTCTGCGGCAGGCCGCGCTCGCGATAACCGTCCACCACGGTCTTCATGTAGGTCATCGTCGTGGTGAGCAGCGCGCTCATGCCGATGATGTCGGGCTTGTGCAGTTCGGTGGCGGCGAGAAATTTCTCGATGCTCTGGTCCACGCCGATGTCCACGACCTTGAAGCCCGCGCCTTCGGCCATCATGCAGACGAGGTTTTTGCCGATGTCATGGAGATCGCCGCGCACCGTGCCCATGAGCAACGTGCCCGCCGGTTGCACGACTGAATCATGCGCGGAGAGCAACGGCTTGAGCACGCCCATGCCGGCCTTCATCGCGCGCGCGGCAATGAGCACCTCCGGCACATAGAGGATGTTGTATTTGAAATCCTCGCCCACGACGCTCATGCCGGCGATGAGGCCCTCGGACAAAATCTCCTGAACGGGCCGCCCCTCGGCGAGGGCGTCCTTGGTCATCTGCTCGACCTCTTTGGCTTTGCCTTCGTAAAGGCACTGGTTCATCAACGCGTAATCAGGCATGCAACTCCTCAGGATTTTTTGCCGTTGAATTCCTCCAACGCCTTCAGCATCGCCAGAATGTTCTGCTTCGGCATGCCGGGGCTTGTGCCACCGCCGACGGACAAAATCATTCCGCGGTCGCCGCCCTTTTCAAGAACGTCCAGTGTGGCCTCGCGCACTTCCTCCGGCGTGCCGCGAACGCCGACTTCCAGGGGATTCACGTTCCCCATCAGGCACATGCGGTCGCCAACGCGCTGTTTCACCTCGCCGATGTCCGTCTGCTTGCCCCAGTTCAGCATGTTGAAGCCGCAGTCGGGAAGATAATCGAGGCACGCCTGCACTTCGGCGTCGTTGTGGTAGAGTTTCACCCAGTCCTTCGGGAACGCGTCGCAGATTCGCTTGAGATACGGATGGCAAAACTCCTTGTAATGCTCCTCGTTCACGAAACCCACGATGTCGTCGAGAATGAAAATGCCCTCCACCGTGTCGCCCATCGCCTTGTGCTGCGCCTTGAGCCAGTCAATGACGAGCCGCGTGCAAAGGTCGAGAAGTTTGTGCGCCCATTCGGGTTTCTCCACGAGGTCAATCATCAGATTCGTCGTGCCGCGAACGAAACCGGCGGTACACATCGGCCCGCGCGACGTGACCATCGGCAGGATTTCGCCGGTGTCGAGGATGCGCTGGCGTTCCATGCGGATGCGATGAAGCGTAAGCGCCATGAACGCGTCGTTCTCC
>DAOLDN010000729.1:0-1565 GCA_035327385.1 Verrucomicrobiota bacterium
AACATGCAACGCCTGCCTGTGCGCATCGCCCCCGCCGATCCACAAGGCTATTACGCCCGCAAACGCTCCATGCTCGCCGCTGCCACGGTGTTGACCACGCCGGGCATTCCCATGCTGTTCATGGGACAGGAAATGCTCCAGACACAACAGTTCTCCGACAGCACGCCCATGAACTGGACTTTCACCAACACGCAATCGCGCGTCGTCAGTTTCTACCGCGACATGATCCGGCTGCGACGCAATCTCGACGGCGTCAGCGCCGGCCTCACCGGCCCGAACATGACGTGGCACATCGTGGACAACTCGGCGAAGCTGCTGGCGTTTCATCGCTGGGGTGCATCCGCGAATGACCAGGTGATGGTGGTGTTGAACTTCTCCAGCTCGACCATCAGCAACCGCCAGATCAACACCTTCCCCGCCAACGGCAACTGGTTCGCAAACCTCAACACCGACTGGACGACCTACGGCGCGGACTTCAGCAATCAAGGCAGTTCACTCGTGCAGGTTTCCGGCGGCAGCGGACAGATCACCGTCGCGCCCTACAGCGCGCTGGTTCTGTCGCGACAGGCATTGCCGCAACTTGACGCCGACGCCGACGGCCTGCTCAACGGCTGGGAACAACAAAACTTCGGTGACCCGATCATCGCCTCCGCCACTGCGGACGACGACAACGACGGCGCGAACAATCTTCAGGAACAAGCCGCCGGCACCGATCCCAATTCCGCGTCATCCGTGCTGAAATTCACGGACATCCAGGTGACCCCGACGCAGACGACACTCACATGGAAAGGCGGTCAATCGGTGAAACAAATCATCCAACGCGCAAGCCTCCCTTCCGGCCCGTGGACTCCCGTGTTCACGAATGCTCCGCCAACGCCCATCACAAATTCGATCACCGTCCCGACATCAACCCCGGACGGCTCATACTTCCGGATTCAAACCTGGTCGTAGCGGAACGATTCATCGGAGAACGCCGCAGCGCCCTTCCACGAAATCGTCATCCTCAATCGTTGTGTCTCAGTGTCACCTCACAACAAACCTCACAAACCAGTGAGTCGTCCAACGGCATGATTAAAATCATCTCCTCAAACCGATATTTTGGAATCACGCCCGAAGTCTCCAGCTTGCGGCCATACTGACCACACGCGGAACACTGGACAATCCACTTCCGACAACGCGGGGGCTCTACAGCGCATGGGGAGGTGACGAATCTCTTATACTACCTTCTCGTCTTCCTTCGAGTGCGTCGCACGCCGAGTGCTCTCAACTTCTAGCAGGAGAAGCCCACCGAGTCCGCCAATAAAAATCAATCGCCAAACGAAAGTGCCCAACAACCAATCCCCAAGCGCCAGCCTACAGCCAAAGTCTGCAATCAATAACAGCAGTATCGCCACTCTCAGGAATCTCAGCGTCTTTTTCATGGCGTGCGTAATCACCTAACGACCAGCGACCGCCGCCAGAATCGCCCGACTGGCTGCAACAATCGCTGACAAATTATCCGAGCGTCCGACTGCCCAGCGCGTCCGATGAATCCACGATCTTTCGACTGGCAAGGCGGGGCGGTC
>DAOLDN010000730.1:0-1549 GCA_035327385.1 Verrucomicrobiota bacterium
GCCAACATCAAGGGCCACTTCGATGTGCAGGGCCCACCGAAAACAGCGAAGAACCATCATTTCCTTCGCAACATCAAGCCCGCGTGTCGCTTGGCAAAGCGATTGCTAGATTCGCCGCAGGGCGGACACGCCCGAGTTCTTTCCGATAACTCAAGTTGCCCGCCCAACAATTGTTTGCACAGGTCCTGACTGAGTTTCACGGCCTGTCGCACACGGTCATGAACTCGAAAAAGACTGAAAATGAAGGGCAGAAAACGGCAATGAACAACGCCGGGCTCGAGGCGTTTGACGGTATTCGCGATGTGTTGCTGGCCGCCATGGACCAGATGGGCGACGGGTTTTTCCTCTGCGACACGCGGCTGCCGGATTGTCCGATTGTCCATGTTTCGGGCGGGTTCACTGCCATCACACGGTACACCGCCGAGCAGGCGTTGGGACGCAACGTCACCTTTCTCCTCGGTCCGGGCACGGATGAAGTTTCGCTCGAGATGATTCATCAGTCGTTGAACGGGAAAAAAACCTTCCACGGCGAATGTCTTTGCTATCGCCCGGATGCCGCCCTGGTCTGGTGCGAATTGAAACTCAAACCGCTGCCCGACCGCGACGGCGCTCCGCGTTACGTGGCCGGTCTGCTCACAAACATCACCCAACGAAAGCAACGCGAGGAACAACTCAAGGACGAAGCCGCCCGTTTCCGCGGCATGTTCGAGAACGCCGCCGAAGGCATCTACCAGAGCACTCCGGAAGGACGTTACCTCGCCGTCAATCCCGCCCTGGCCAAAATGTACGGCTACGACCGCCCCGGCGACATGCTCCAAAGCGTGTCGGACATTCAAAACCAGGTTTACGTGGACTCCTCCATGCGGGAACAATTCAGGCGCGAGATCGAATCCAAGGGTGTCGTTCGCGGCTTTGAATATCAGGTGCGCCGTCGCGATGGGCAGATCATCTGGATTTCAGAAAGCGCCAGGGCCGTCCGTGACGCGCGCGGCAACGTGCGCTGCTATGAAGGTTTTGTGGATGACATCACGCCGCGAAAGGAAGCCGAGGCCGCCCGCGCGCGAATGGAGAAACAGATGTTGCAGGCGCAGAAAATGGAGGCCATCGGCACACTGGCCGGAGGCATCGCGCATGACTTCAACAACATCCTTTGCGCCATGCTGGGCTACACCGAACTCACACTTGCGGACAAGCAACTGTCGGCAACATCGCGCCGCAATCTCGAGGCCGTCCTCAAATCCACCAATCGCGCCAAGGAACTCGTCAGACAAATCCTCACCTTCAGCCGCCGTGGCGAAACGGAACGACAGCCCGTCAAACTGGGCAACGTCGCCTCCGAGTGCGTCAAACTTCTCAACGCCACCCTGCCCGCATCCATACGGCTGGACCTGGTGGTGGAGACCCAGGACGACGTCGTTCTGGTCAACGCCACCGAGATGCATCAGGTGTTGATGAACCTCGGCACCAACGCCGCACACGCCATGCGCTCGCGCATCGGCAGGATTGAATTCAAACTCCAATCCGTGGAACTGCATGAACGCGAGGCGGG
>DAOLDN010000731.1:0-1543 GCA_035327385.1 Verrucomicrobiota bacterium
AATTTGGCTGGGGGCGAAGTGAGAACCGCCGCCAAGGAAAAAGGCGTGAAGCTCAACGCCAAACGCGAACGACTGTTCCGCGATGTCTTTTGCCAGCGAGACGAGACGGCCAAACCTGTCATCAGCCGTGAAGAAGAAGCGAAGCCGGGTGAGGACGTGACGGAAGCGGAACGCCTGCACGGCACATTCCGCACTCCGAATTCCGCACTCCGCGTTTGCTACGAGCCCGACCCCGAACTGCGCGACCACGAGAACGTGCCGCTCAAGGATGATATCGCGGCCTATTTCAAACGCGAAGTCCTGCCGCACGCTGACGATGCGTGGATTGACGCGAAAAAAACCGTGAAGGGTTACGAGATTCCATTCACGAAACACTTTTATCGCTATCAACCCCTTCGTGAACCGGATACCATCGCTGCCGAGTTGCTCAAGCTCGAAACGGAGACAGAAGGACTCCTCAAACGGATTGTGTCCACGGCCAAATGACAGCGACCCCGCCAACCATCTCCGGTAGCGACGACTGGCTTGGGGCTATGCCGGGCCACTGGCAGCGAACTACGATCCGGGCCATCACCCGACTGGTCAGCGAAAAGCGTCGCCCTGATCTGCCGTTGCTTTCGGTATATCGTGATCTCGGAGTGATTCAACGCACGGCCGGGGACGAAAATCACAACGTCATCCCGGAAGACCTGACGAATTACAAAGTGGTCCGGCCCGGCCAGCTTGTCTTAAACAAGATGAAATCCTGGCAGGGGTCGCTGGGAGTTTCCGAATTTGAGGGTATCGTAAGTCCGGCCTACATCGTCTGCTCGTTGCGGGGCGGGCACAATCCCCGCTTCATCCACTATTTGCTTCGTTGCAATCCATACGTGTTCGCATGGAAGCGTATCTCGTATGGTGTCCGCTGCGATCAGTGGGACATGCGCTACGCCGACTTTAAGCAGGCGCCGGTTTTTCTGCCGCCGCGTGCCGAGCAGGACGCCATCGTGGCGTTTCTGGAGGCGAAGCAGCGAGACATCCAAACCTTCATCGCCAACAAGCGGCGGATGATTGAACTGCTTGAGGAACAAAAAGCCGCCCTTATCAACCGTGCCGTGACTCGCGGCATCAACCCAAACGCACCGCTCAAACCTTCCGCCATTCCTTGGTTGCAGCAGATTCCTCAGCATTGGGAAATCGTCCCGCTCAAACACCTCGCACACATCCAAACCGGCGTGACATTGGGTGCGACGTATGGTGCTGCCGAACTACGGAGCTACCCTTATCTCCGCGTGGCAAATGTCCAATCGGGTTACCTCGACCTCGCAGAAATTAAGACGGTCAATGTTCCCGAATCCGAAGCACGGGGGTGCAAGCTTCAGGCCGGCGACGTGGTGATGACGGAAGGCGGCGACTTTGACAAACTTGGGCGGGGTTACGTTTGGCGCGGCGAAATCGCGGATTGCCTCCATCAGAATCACATTTTTGCTGTGAGGACAGACCGACGCCGGCTTGATCCTGATTATTTCGCCGCAGAGCTGACCGGCCATCACGCCAAAACCTA
>DAOLDN010000732.1:0-1525 GCA_035327385.1 Verrucomicrobiota bacterium
GGCTGACGACGAAGCCTAAGTGGCATCTGGTGGCCGATGAAGCGGCGGTTGCGCAATGGGAATCTCCGTTGAAACAGGGTTTTGATGAACCGATCGCCATCAACTCGCCCGAATCGCCCGCACAACTGGCGGCGTTGACCGCCAAACGCGCCGCCAATCCCGACACGAAAACGGTGCTGCTGCCGCCGGAGCATCTCAAGCGTTACCAGCAACAGTTCGTGGACCGCCTTTGGATACAGGCGCTGGCAGCGGCAGGCGCGGTTTATATCGCATACGTGCTGGTGTATTTCGCCATCATCGGCGTGTTGTCCTACCAGACAACGAAGGCGGAGCAGCGCGTGAAGGAATTGAGCGGCACCTACACCAACACCATCCAACTCAAGGCCAAACTGGATGTGCTCACCGAAAGGCAGGATCTGAAATACGCCGCACTGGACTGCTGGAAGGCTGTTGCCGAAACGCTCCCGGAAACCTTCACACTCGACGGATTCAACTTCTCCGACGGCAAACGGCTCACACTCAACGGCACCGCCCCGCGCGACGACGCGAACAAGGCGCTGGATTTCAACTCCGAGTTGAAAAAAACATCCGTCAACGGCCAGTCGCTGTTCAGCGCGACCGGCGGCCAGGACATGAACTGGCGCGGCAATCCCGGCGGCGGCACCGCCGGCTGGAATTTCGCCCTGGACCTCAAACGGGTGGTGGCGCAATGAACAAATACCTTTCACGCCTCAGCCCCACTGAGCGGCGCTTCGTTGTGGGCGTCACGGTTGTCGCGTTCGTTGTGCTCAATTTCATCTTCGTCTGGCCGCACTTCGGCGACCGTGTCCGCTACAAATCGCGTCTGGACCGGGCGCGCTCGACAATCGAGCGGTATGAGAAGGAAATCAGCCAGCGCCCCAAATACGAGGGCCAGATTCGGGCGTTGGAACAACACGAGGGGGCTTCCGTTCCGCAGGAGGACCAGTCCATTGATTTTCTGAGAACCATCCAGTCGCAGGCCGGGTTGACCGGCGTGAACGTACTCAATTACGGACGCCAGACGACGGTTTCCAACCAGTTTTTCATCGAGCGTTCCCAGGCCATCACCACACAGTCCGGCGAAAAGGAACTGGTCGGCTTCCTCTACAACCTCGGCACGGGCAACTCGATGATCCGCGTGCGCGGACTTTCCATCCGGCGCGATCCGTCAGGCACGCAACTGAGCGCCAACATCACGCTGGCCGCCAGCTACCAGAAGAAAACGCCGCCGGCCCGGACAGGAACGTCGGCAGCCGCTCCAACCGCCTCCAGTTCTCCAACCGCAACATCAAAGAAATGATGATCGTGAAAACCATAATTCTGGCCCTGCTGTTGGCCGCCGTCACCGCGCCGGCCCAGACACCGCCGCCGCCAACGACGGATGGCTCAAGCACCAACGACTTCATTCTGCGCCGCGCCTTGCGCCGCGCCACAACGCCCGCGACGAACGCGCTGCCGGCAGCGCCGCAGACTCCACCCGTCATCCAGTCGCCCGCCGCTCAAC
>DAOLDN010000733.1:0-1524 GCA_035327385.1 Verrucomicrobiota bacterium
CCGCCACTCCCAAAGCCATCCACGCGATCAGCGCGGACAGCGCACAGGTTGCAGTGACGGCCCAACCTGCCTCCATCAATTCAACCGCCCTGCAGGACGGCGCGATTTTGAACGTGGCCATCGCCACCAACGCAGCCATTGCCGATACCAAGCTGGCAGTCATCGCCACCGCGGGCAAAGTCGCCAACTCCGCCACCACCGCCACCAGCGGCAATGTTCCAAATTCCATCGTGGCGAGAAACGAATTCGGAGATTTCGAGGCCGGACTGATGTCGGGCGAGGCGCTCGATGTGACCGGCGTCCTTCGCAGCGGTTCGGAGACGGGCACGGCTGAAGCCCCGTATCTGCCCGAAGGCGGAATGATTTACCGGCGGCTCAACAGTTCCATCACAGACGCCGGCTCAATCGTGGCAAGGACCGACAGTTGCACGCTGGTCCGGGATGGAACGACGGCCGGGCTGCGCGTCAATTTCACCGCATCGAACGAGAGACTCTCGTTCAATGCGCAGGGCCTGAGTTTTTACGGCACCAATGTGAACTTCCGCGCGACGACGAATTCAACAGCATCGGGTTTTGTCCAGCTCTTCAGCAACGCCCAACGCGTCGTGCATGCGCGGATCACCTTCGGCAATGTTTATGGAGACGGCGCCGGCCACGTCACGCATGTTCAACTCGACCGTTTCGACAGCGCTGCGGAGAATGATTACTATCTGACGGGCATCATCTTCTCGAGTTACAACCAGTGAAAACCCGGGCGCTCATCCTGACGGCGATGACAGCAATCTCCTGCTGCATTGCACAGAACTATTCGCTCGACTGGTCCACGATTGATAGTGGCGGCGGCGACAGCGTTGGCGGCACGTATTCGTTGAGCGGCACCATCGGACAGCCGGACGCGGGCGCAATGAGCGGAGGCAATTTCTCGCTGCAAGGCGGTTTCTGGACAATCGCTGCCGTTCAAATCCCCGGCGCGCCGTTGCTGACCATTCGCGCAACCTCCACCAACACTGTCATTATTTCGTGGCCATCACCTTCAACGGGCTTTTCCCTCCACCAGAATTCAGACCTCGCCACGACCAACTGGATTCCATCCGCAATTCCCGATGACGACGGATTCACAAAGACCGTCATCATCAACGCCCCGGTCGGGAATCAATTCTTCAGGTTGAGCAGCCAATAAACACCCTGTCTGCGCAACGATTTGGGCGGAGCGGTGTTTCGCGCAAGCGAATCCAGGCAATGCGTACGATGAAGGCCGCGTGCCCTCACGCTATGTCGCAATGCGGACTTTCAACAGCAACGAAATTCCTTCAAACCGCCTATCACCGGCCCAACCGCTCCAGCAGCTTCGCGTGGATGCCGCCGAAGCCGCCGTTGCTGAAGATCACCACCACGTCGCCTCCCTCCGCGTTCTTCGCCACGTGCGAAACGATGGAATCCACGTCCGGCAGATACGCAGTCGGTTTGCCCGTGGCGGCGATGTCCTGCATCAGCGGCTCTGTGGAACCGCCCACCGACAGGCGG
>DAOLDN010000734.1:0-1522 GCA_035327385.1 Verrucomicrobiota bacterium
GCCGAGGGAATGAAGGGTGTGACGCCGGTGCTGTCCGACGTGCCGTCCACCAACCCGCTCCCGCGGCCCGATGGTCCGCACAGCGGCAACCCCGCCGTGCGCGAAGCCGTGGCCAAGGGCGAACCGCAACACGTCGCCTGGGCGTTCGTGTCCGAAAGCGGCGCGCGTGGCTTCGGAACGACCGGCGGCCATTTTCACAAGAACTGGGGCGACGACAATTTCCGCAAGCTTGTGCTCAACGCCATTCTCTGGACCGCCAACGTGGAGGTGCCTGCGAACGGAGTGGAGTCAATTGTGACGGCGGAAGACCTGCAAATGAATCTCGACCCGAAATGATTGGTCGCCGTGAAATCGGCCATTCAAGTCCGCGCCGCGCTGCATATCGGAATTCAAACTTCGAGTTTCGAGATCACTTTTTGGCCTCGTAGCCCGGTTTGGGATTTCCGTTCTCATCCAATTTGTCGCAGGCCCAGAGGAGGCCGCGTGTGACCAGTTGCAGGTAACGCGGGTCGGCGACCGTGGCGGTGTTGTGCCCCAGCGTGGTGCCGAACACCCGAGTGCCGTGGTAATTGTTGACCCAGGTCACCAGAGCGTCCACGTCCTTCGTCGTGCCGTCCTTGTTTTTCACGGTCTGTTTGCCGCGCGACAACGGCGTGACCGTGTCCCAGACCTTGAGGTTGTTGTAGAGCTCCTCGTTGATGGTCGTCCAGTTCTCCAGCCCGATGGTGACGGGATGGTTCGTGTTGACGTTGGTGATTTCGATGGGCAATTGCGGCCCGTGACCGCGCGTGTCCAGTCCCGTGAAAGCGAACCACTCCGTGAACGTGTCGAATCCGACGCGGTAGCAGTGCATGGTGCAATGCAGATTCACCGCAGGCACGCCCGATCGGTGCGGCTTCAAAATACCTTCCACAAACGCGGCGTCTTTGACATCGGCAAAACATTCGTCATGCACCACCACGTCGTAGCCCTTGGCCCAGTCGGGGTCGCTGTAAATGCTGACCTTGTGACCGGTGCTGTTGCCGCCCTCATGCACAACGGTCCACTCCACGTTGGCCAGCGCGGAGATGCCCTGGGTGAGAACGTCCTTCTGTCCGTCGTAATCGTGACAACAACCGCCGGTGACGAGCAGGGCCTTGATGGGTTTGGGCGCATCCTGCGCCGATGCTGACTGTGGCGCGATCAAACCGCACACGGCGAGGAGACAAATTGGAACGAACACTGGAGTTTTCATGCGTGCCTACTAACACGCGCAGCACTGTCGCTGCAAGCAGGAATGGGTGGAAACGTGGGTAGAAACGCGGGCGGACGCATCAACAGGGCGTGAATGTTGGACGGCGTGGGAAGAGACGGGGAGCGCACGCGCCTCGCGTGCGGGCGGTGGACGCCTCGTCCACCGCAACGTTGCGCCAACGCGCAACGTTGCGCACCGGATGCACGGACGACGCGCGCGGTGGCGCGCGTCGGTCCCGACCGCGTGGGCGCGGTCGGGCACACGCGAGGCGCGTGTGCTCCCCGTGCA
>DAOLDN010000735.1:0-1519 GCA_035327385.1 Verrucomicrobiota bacterium
GCGGTGACGGGCGCTCAGTTGAAAATTATTAGAAATCCAGACCAACAGCCGGTTTGCCCCGCCGGGTTTGAATGGTCGCGGGAAGAAGGCATTCTCGAATGCGGGATTCGCCCGATTGAATTCAAGGGCGAAGTTCTGGGCGCTACGGTGGGCTTCGCCCGCGAATACCTCCCCGATTCATTCACGCCGTGGGGGAGCGTGTTCGCCAATCATGTGGGAGCGGCCATTGCCAACGCGCGTGCCTTTGAGGAGATTCAACACCTCAAAGCGCAACTCGAATTGCAGAACAGCTATTTGCAGGAGGCCGTCGTCGAGGCCAAGGCCTTTGGCAATCTGGTTGGGCACAGCGCGGCGCTCAAACACATCGTCAGCCAGATTGACCTCGTCGCGCCGACCGACGCTTCGGTGCTCATTCTCGGCGAGACGGGCACCGGCAAGGAGCTGGTCGCGCACGAAATCCATCAACGCAGCGCCCGTAAGGAGGGCCCGTTGGTCCGCGTGAATTGCGCCTCTGTGCCCCGGGAGTTGTTCGAGAGTGAGTTTTTCGGCCATGCCCGCGGCGCTTTTACCGGTGCGTTGAAGGATCGTGCGGGAAGGTTTGAAACGGCGGAGGGCGGGACCATCTTTCTGGATGAAGTGGGAGAAATTCCTCTGGATGTTCAGAACAAATTGCTCCGCGTGCTCCAGGAGAAACGCTATGAACGCGTCGGCGAAGACCGCACCCGGCGCGCCAACGTGCGCGTGGTGGCTGCGACCAATCGCGATTTGAAAAAAGAAGTCGCTGCCGGTCGCTTCCGCGAAGATCTCTTCTACCGATTGAATGTTTTTCCGATTCAAGTTCCGCCGTTGCGTGAGCGAATGGAAGACATCCCGTCGCTGGCGAAACATTTTGTCGAACTGTCCGCCAAAGACTTGAAGTGCGCCAAACCCCGGCTGACCCGGGCGGCGTTGACCAAGCTCCAGAATTACGAGTGGCCGGGCAACATCCGGGAATTGCGCAACGTGATCGAGCGCGCCGTGATTCTGGCCCGGGGCGGCGCATTGGATTTTGATTTGCCCGTGGCAACTTCATCCGCGCCCGTCGCGCGATCCAGCGCCCGGGAGGAAACTTCACCCGACAGCGCGACCCAACCGAAATTTCTCACCGAAGCCGAACTGCAACGCCGCGAACGCGACAACCTCGTGCAGGTGTTGGAAGCCGCGAACTGGAAAATCGGCGGCGCAGATGGCGCGGCGGAACTTCTCGGAGTGAAACCCACCACCCTGCTTTCCCGCATGGACAAGTGGGGCATCAAGAAACCTGAGCGGTGACAGGTTGCCGTGTAGCGTCAGGCATCCTTGCCTGACGTAGAGGGCGGCATCCCTGCCGCCCGGAACGCGCGTGGCTTGCGCGATACCTTGGGATTTTTTCTAACTCGCTGAGTTTGACGTGAGGTCCCTTCCGCCGGGCTGGGAAGCCCGGCTCTACGGCAAGCACGGATGCTCGCCGCTACTTCGGATTTCGGGTAAAGATTTGTCG
>DAOLDN010000736.1:0-1517 GCA_035327385.1 Verrucomicrobiota bacterium
CCGTTGGTGGCCGGCGCGTTGGACGCGGTGCCGTGGAGGAAAACCGCCGCCAACCCGCATGAAAACAGAAACTTAACCAAACGCTTCATTCACGGGCAAAATGCGGCACGTCCGGGACAAAGTAAAGTCGTGAGGGACCGCGTCAATCAGTCACCGCGTTGACACTGGATTGCGCCGGGTTATACTGCGCGTCCTTTATTTATGAACCGTAATCCGCATGTGGCAGTGGTAGGCGCGACGGGCGCCGTGGGCATCGAAATGATCAAGACGCTTGAGAAGCGCAGTTTCCCCGTCGGGAAACTGACGCTCCTCGCCTCGGCTCGTTCCGTGGGCAAGAAACTCAAGTTCAAGGGACAGGACATCACCGTCACAGAACTCACCAAGGATTCGTTCAAGGGCATTGACATCGCCCTGTTCAGCGCCGGTGGCAGCATCTCGAAGGAGTTTGCTCCCATCGCGGCCAGGGCCGGCTGCGTGGTGGTGGACAATTCCAGCGCGTTCCGCCAGGACCCGGAAGTGCCGCTCGTCGTGCCGGAGATCAACGCCTCCGACGTCAAGTCGCACAAGGGCATCATCGCCAATCCCAATTGCACCACGGCAATCACATTGATGGCGCTGTATCCTTTGCACCAGGCGTTCACCGTCAAGCGCATCTGGGCATCGAGCTACCAGGCCGTTTCTGGCACGGGCGCCAAGGCGATTGAAGAACTGGAGCGCCAGGTCGGACAAGTCGTCAACAAACAGCCCGTGACGAAGGAAGTTTATCCACACCAGATCGCCTTCAATGTGTTGCCGCACGTGGATTCATTCCTGCCCGGCGGTTACACGAAGGAGGAGATGAAGATGGAAAACGAAGGCCGCAAGATCATGCATCACCCGGCGTTCCGAGCCAGCGTGACGTGCGTGCGCGTGCCGGTCTATCGCTCACATTCCGTCGCAGTCAACGCCGAGTTCGACAAACCCGTGACCGTGGACGCCGCGCGTGCCGTGTTGAAGAAAGCGCCCGGCCTCGACCTCGTGGACGAACCGGAGAACAAGAAGTATCCCATGCCGTTGTTCACGTCCGAGAAATACAACTGCGAAGTCGGCCGCATCCGTCTGGACTGCGCTTTGGACAACGGCCTCGCCTTCTGGGTCAGCGGCGACCAACTGCTGAAAGGCGCCGCGCTCAACGCGGTGCAGATCGCGGAAGAATTGGTGAAATAAAGCGCCAATATCCAGAGAAACTTCGAGTTCCAAACTTCAATGCCCTTGCGGCTGAGGTTTGGAGCTTTTGATTTGAAGCTTCCTTGGAGCTTGGTGTTTGGTGCTTGGAGCTTTTACTTCTCCGCTTCCCTCGCGAACGCGTTGACCATTTTGATCTTCGTCTCCTTCGCGGCGTCCGTGTTGATGATGTCCTCGCAAAAAGCGCGCCCATTCAGATGGCATGGCCTTCAAACACCCTCAAACAGCAACTTGCAGGCAGGGCTGACGCATATCAATTGGTGAGCACGCGTTTGAGGTAATCGGGGTCAATG
>DAOLDN010000737.1:0-1512 GCA_035327385.1 Verrucomicrobiota bacterium
ATAAATGCGCAGATAATACGTTGCCGTGGTCGCCGGCGTGCCGTAACCCCCGCAGGAATTCAACCCTGCCGTCTTGATGGCGAGCGATGTCAGCCGCATCGCGTTCGTTCCTGTGGTGAACGTCTGGCCGCCGGGCGGGTTGTTGTCGGTGAAGTAATTGATTCCATCCGGCCAGGTCGTGTTGCCGCTGGTCGAGAGTTGGGTAATGTCATTCGGTCCAGGCGTGGGTGCGGTCAGCCCGAGGTTTGAAAGCGTCTGCGCGTACAAAGTGGTGCTCGCCAGACTGGCAGCCAGAAAATAGATGGCACTACGGATGGTCATGTTCGTGCAATGTAGTCTCCGGCGACGAATTAAAGTAATCGCTAATTTTAACGATGCGGACTTATGGCACGAAAGGACGCGGCGCACAGGGCTGCGCTTCCAACACGGTTGTCGCCGATTTGAGACCATCAGCGGTTGCCGTCAGCTTGATTTCCCCTGCATCTTGCGTGGACTGCACGATGACCTGCGCCAGACCGTTGAAGAGACTCCGCGACCAGGGGAGATTTGCCGGCTCGGTCATGAGGTCCAGATTCACATCGGGCTTCAACCCGCCGCCGCCCCAGGAATTCTTCACGCCCACAGCGATGACATTCTCGCCCACGCGGAGGAAGCTCTTGATGTTGAAAACCGGTTGCGCGCTCCAGTCGTGCGACTCGCCCACGAACTGATTGTTCACGAAAAACCAGCCTTCGTCGTCGCAGCCCGCCACGCGCAATCGCACCTCTGCGGCTTTCAAATCCTCCTCAGTCAGCGTCACCCGCGCGCGATAGATCGCCGTGGTGTGCTCCTTCGTGATCGAGTTGCCGGCGTTGGGACGCAACCTGGCCCAAGCGGAATCATCGAAATCATTTGCGTATTCGGACAACACGCTGCGGTCGGCGGGAACGTCCGCCAGTTTCCAACGCCAGTCCTGCACCTGAATCGAACGGGGCGCGGGCGGAAGAACCACTTCCGGCTCGTGGCAGTTCGGATCGCCATTGCCCACGCCGATGATTTTTCCCGGGCCGCTGATTTCAAAAGCCACCGCGAGGTTCGCCGTCGGCACGGGCCGGCCTTGTTTGTCGAGCGCCTCAACCGTCACCGGCACGGCGTCGCAACCGTCCGCGGCGAGCGCGTTGCGGTCGGGCGTGAGCCGGAGTTTCACGGGCGGTCCGGTCGTCTCCACGACGTAACGCGCGACTTCCTTGCCGTCGTTCTTCGCGACGGCTTCCAACTTGCCCGGCGCGTAAGGAACTTCCCAAGTCACCATTTGGAAGGGATGAACCGGCTTTTCTTCGATGAGCTTGCCGTTGAGCGAAAGCGCCACGCGATCGGCATTGCTCGCCGCCATCACCTTGATCGGCTGGCCCTCTTTGCCGGGCCAGTTCCAGTGCGGCACGAGCGTCAGCACCGGTTTGTCTTTCACCCAATGCGCCTGCCGGATGTAAAACTCAGTCTTCGGGAAACCGCACAAATCCATCGCGCCGAAAA
>DAOLDN010000738.1:0-1497 GCA_035327385.1 Verrucomicrobiota bacterium
GTGGCGGATGAAGATGAGTTTGCGGGTGAAGAAGTATTTGAACGTGATGAGTTTCTTGTCACCCTCGATGACGGGATTGGCGCTCTGCTCCCACGGCAGGCGGATGTTGACTCCGAAACTGTTCTCCGGTCCCGCGCCCTCGTGTCCGGCCTGCATGATGCCCGGGCCTGCGCCGGTGATGACCATGAAATCCGCAGCGACCAGTTTCTTCGCAAAATCCGCGGCCTGTTGATATTCCTGTTTTGTGGGATGCGTTCTCGCCGAGCCGAAGATTGTGACTTTGCGCTTGTGAGCGTACGGGGCGAAAAGTTTGAAGGCGTAACGCAACTCGCGGATGGCCGTCTGGATGACGCGCACGTCGCCGGTGTCTTCCACGTCGCCGAGCAGCTTCAACGCCGTCTCGATGATGTCCGCCACGTTCTCCTGATTGTGAGTGCCGCCCTTGTAATCAATCAATTCCTGTATCCGCTTCCGCAACTCCGGGTCGGCTGGAGTTCTTTCTTTCTCAGTTTTCATGATGTGGCGACGGTAGCGCATGCGGTGTGGAAATCAAATCCCGTTTGTGGCCGCGGGGATCAGGCGCGGCCCGACACCATTCGGTGCGGCAATTTTTCGTGAACCGGGGCGCTGGACTCCGGCCCGGCGCGAACCTGTGGTTGCAAGCCGACGCGCCGGATCGGAAGGCCGGCGCTCCAATCGCAGTTCGCCGGCCCAGATCGCAGGCCCTGGACCGGCCCATTTTCCACCGCACGAAACGACAGGGAGTGGAGAGGCATGTTGACTGGCAATTGTGGGCCTGATCCGACGTTGGCTCGTGGTCATTTCAAGCTTGCGTTTTGACGCTTCAACCCAAAGATTACGCCCTCCTATGGAACAAAATGCAGCAGTGGGATTGCCTCTCTCAGACAGACTTTGGGTCTGGTTCGAGGCCAACGGGAAAAAGGCGATCTGGGGCGTTGTCGGCGCGGCGGTCCTCGTCTTTGTCGTCGCCTTTTTTGTCTGGAACAAAAACCAATCCGAGACCAATGCCAGTCAGGCGCTGTCGGCGGCGGAAGTGCAGATCGCCCTTTCCGGCGGAGCCCGCGACGCTTCCGCGGAGGTTTACCTGAAAGTGGCCTCCGATCACCCGGGAACCGCAGCGGCGGGACGCGCCATCCTCCAGGCGGGGGCGGCATTGTTCGTCCGGGGCAAATACGCCGAGGCGCAGTCAGAACTCGAACGCTTCATTCGTGACTATTCCAGCAGCCCCTTCATCCCGCAAGCGTTGCTGGGAATCGCTTCATGCCTCGAAGCCCAGGGCAAAACGGACGACGCCGCCAAAGCATACGAAGCATTGACCAAGAATCATTCCGCATCCGCGGTCGCCCCGAAAGCCGAATTCGCGCTGGCCAACATTTATGAATCGCAGGGCCGCTTTCAGGAGGCGTGGTTCCTTTTTGAAAAACTTGCGCGTGCGGGGCTGAACACATCCATCGGCTCGGAAGCCGGAATGCACGC
>DAOLDN010000739.1:0-1494 GCA_035327385.1 Verrucomicrobiota bacterium
GGCGGGTTCGTTAGGCCACTGGTTGATCTTCAGCGCGTTGTCCAGATCACCCGTCTCGTAACGCAAGCCGAGTCCGACGTCCGTGGACTTGATGCGATGGGCCGCCTCCAGTTCAAAGATGTCCCGCGTCTCATCAATGTCGTAAAAGCTAGGACTCAAGCCGCGTGTGACTGAGGTGAGGTCCGGATGGGTTTGACCCCAGATGGTGGAGCTCTTTTCGCCGTCACGATACGCGTGCGTGTAGCGGAAGGTGATTTGCGGAACGTCCTTGAGCGTCAGCCCGGCTTCGACGGATATCTGTCCCCGGTCCAGTTCCAACGAACTGCCGGAGAGTGGAAACCAGACGTTACCGGGAACGTAATAGCCGCCGTCGCCGTTGTACCAGGTCCGGAACTGCTCGTAGTTGAAATGAACGAAACCGAGTTCAGGCCGAACGAGGCCGAAATCGAATTTGTAGTCGTGATTGTCGTAAATCGCGCGTCCGTCCAGCGAGAGTGTCGTGTCCTTGGCGACCTCCTTCTGGAAGTGCATGCTCTCGATGCCGCCGAACATTCCCTCGGAAATCTGCGCCCGTGATTTGGCCTCGGCGTTGTTGCCGCGAGCCGTGAAACCGCCCAGCGAAAGCTCCATCCAGTTGTTGTAAGTGGTGTCGCCGCCCTCGAACATCTGTTCCGGAGTCAGCGGCTCGGGCGTTTCAGTCTCCGCTTTCGTCTCCCCTTCCTCCGGCGCTTCCTTCGCCTCCGTCTTCTCTGCTGCTTCGGCTTTTGTTTCGGACTTTTCCGCAACTGCATCCGTGGCGTCCTGTTCATCGGCCATAGCAGCAACCACCAGCGACACCCCACACGCCAGCAGCAGGCGCAACAGGAAGTCCGTCCGTCCTGTTCCGCGCCGGCCTGTTGTCACTGTTGTCTTCATCCCATTGTCTCCGATTTCAGAATCTCAACGACGAACTCACACGCGATCCGTGGACCGCCTCGTGACAGCCCGCAGTCCAGCACGTTCCAACCTGCAACCGCGTGGTGTGGTCCGAGCCGCCGATGAGAATGAGTCCGCCCTGCACCTGCTGGAAATGGCATTTGAGGCAGAGATTGCTGTCGCGAACCGTGAGCATCTTTGCGTTCACCGAACCGTGCGGCGTGTGGCACGTTGTGCAGCCCTCGCGCATGGCCTCGTGCTCGAAGACGTGCGGGCCGCGCTGCGCGGGATGACATTTCAGACAGCCGTCGTTTTGAGCCAGCAATGAAGTGCCGCCGGCGATGCGCGCCGGCCCCTTGTGCGGCGGATGACATTCGGTGCAGGTCATACGGCCTTCAGGAATGGGATGATGATTGGGAAGATTGAACTGCCCACGAACCTCGGCGTGGCACTGGTAACAAACCTTCTCGTTGGACAAAACGGGTTCAACGGCCAGTCGTCCGGCGTGACTGGTCTGTTGCGGACGGCCCGAAGTGAAACTGAACGGCGGTTTGACCTCGCCGCCGGAATCGGAATGAA
>DAOLDN010000740.1:0-1482 GCA_035327385.1 Verrucomicrobiota bacterium
GGGCGCGAGAAAAAACTCCTGGCGTTGGGAGTAGTGCGAGTCGGCGAACGCCTGCACGGGTTCGGGCGCAAAAACGAGCAGCGCATCCTCCGACACTGTCGCGTGGGTGGTGTGTTCACAAGGCAGCGCGGCGGGATTGCGGTAAACTTTCGTTGAGGATTGCGTGCCGAGGAAGCAACGCGCCCCGGCGCTGACGGTGACGTGGAGTTGAGTTTTATCGCCGGCAACGAGTCCTCCGCCAAAACTGCTGGTGTAGGCCCACGCGCTTTTGCCGCGCGCCGTCGGCGTGAGCAATTTCATCGGGCTGCTGGCGGCGGCGGAGGTAACGGTGCTCTCGTGGAAAACCATTTCCACTTCCAGCATCGCCCGGCCGGGCGCGATGGTCGGATGTTCGGCAGGTGCAACCATGGGTTAAGTTCCGAAGTTAGTTTTCACAGTCCACTATTTTCAACTGTTGAGACAGTTGCCAAAAAAAGTTCCGGATCGGTTCCCGATACGAGCGGTGCGGGTGACCCATTTCCAGGGAGCACACGCGCCTCCGCGTGTGTCCGACCGCGCCTCGCGGTCGGGGCCGGCGCGCGCCACCGCGCGTCGGGCCAACGTGCGATGGCGCACGTTGGTTGCGGCGGGCGAGGCGTCCGCCGCCGCACGCGAGGCACGTGCGCTCCCCACGTCAATATTTCGCGGCTCCAAATTCCCGGGCTGAAACCCGGCGCTGATGAGAGGGGTGGTTTCATCTGCAGACGTGCGGGTCGCTTTAACTCAAATGTTGGCTGACGAATGTCACGGCGGCCACGGCAACGGCAGCAACGCCGGTAATCTGCAGGGTGCGACGGGCGGTGAGGCGTTTGACGAAGAGGCCGCCCAGCAACAAACCGGCACCGATCAAGGCCAGCGTCAGCAAATGATACGGGCTGGTGAGGGCGTGAGCGACGGATTCGTCGTGCAGACTGTGGCCGGGATGCGCAGAAGCGATGGCAACGCTGAATGCAAGCACGACAGCGGCGTAGTGGAACTTGGATTGGGAACGATTGTTTTGTTTTCTCATGTTTAATGTTTTAAGTCGCGGTGTGTGATTGGCGGTTCGTTAAATTCGTTTTGAATGGGCGCGTTCATTCAACCTCGTCGTGGGCGGCGGTCAAGCGAATCATCGGCAACGGCGCGGCGTTGTCGTCTTTTTTCGGATGAATCAATTCCTCGAGCCGCTGTTTGGTGGCGAGGAATTCCGGCGTGATGAACTGCGCGACGTCCCGCGGACGCGGCAATGGCACTTCGATCAATTCCTGGACATGGCCGGGATTCGCACCGAGCACGAGGATGCGGTCGGAAAGATAGATTGCTTCGTCCAGATCGTGCGTGATGAAGAGGATCGTCACGTCCACCTGCTTCCAGATCTGGAGCAGATACGCCTGCATCTGGCAACGCGTCTGGGCGTCGAGCGCGCCGAACGGCTCGTCCATGATGAGGATGCGCGGATTGTTG
>DAOLDN010000741.1:0-1479 GCA_035327385.1 Verrucomicrobiota bacterium
ATTTTGACGGAGCGCCGATTTGTAATCGGCTTAAAGCGTTCGGAAATGCGGACGGCTCCCGCCTCTTCCCGGTCTAAAGCCGGCTGCAAGCCGGCGCTCCGCACCAAAATGAATTGCTGCCGCCATTTGCATTCTTGCCCCGTTCCAACGCCGCTCTTGCACGCCGGGGCGGCGACCGGTAGTGTTGCGTTGGCGGCGCCCGTAGCTCAGTTGGATAGAGCATCTGCCTTCTAAGCAGGTGGTCGTGCGTTCGAATCGCGCCGGGCGCGCCATTTCATTCACGCAACTTTCATTGGCCAGACATTTTGCGCCGTCAATGCGCGGACAAATCTTGACCGCCGGTTCAATTTCAAGCGAGATTCGAACGCAAACCGGACCGGCCGGGTCGAAATCACATGAGTTTGATGAAATCTTTTGGAATCGGCGTGGCGGCACTGCTGTTGGCGACTGTCGCCATTGTGGTTCGCACCGGGTATGGCGGTCCTGCGCAGGCCGCGACCGTCACAACCTTTGACTCTGACAAAATGAAAAATTACCAGAAACCGGGCGAACCGGAATTGAAGAAGAAACTGACACCGGAACAATTCGCGGTCACACAACAGTGCGGCACGGAGCCGCCCTTCCGCAACGCCTATTGGAACAACCATAAACCCGGCATCTACGTGGACGTGGTTTCCGGCGAACCGCTGTTTAGTTCGCTGGACAAGTTCGATTCCGGCAGCGGCTGGCCCAGTTTCACCAAACCGCTCAAGGGCACTGACATCGTCGAGAAGAAGGACACCGCGCACGGAATGGTGCGCACCGAGGTCCGATCGAAAATGGCCGATTCCCACCTCGGTCACGTCTTCGATGACGGCCCGGCCGACAAGGGCGGCATGCGCTATTGCATCAATTCCGCCTCGCTGAAATTCATTCCCGTCGAGGAAATGGAGAAGGCCGGCTACGGTCAATATCTCGAACCGTTCATCGCCGCGGGTCTCATCAAAAAGTCAGAACGCGAAGCGGCCATCCTCGCCGGAGGTTGTTTCTGGGGCATGGAGGAAATCATTCGCAAAATACCGGGCGTCCTTTCCACCACGGTCGGTTACACTGGCGGCAAGACCGCCAAGGTCACCTATCAGGCCGTTTGCACGGGCACCACGGGACATGCCGAGGCGGTTCGCATCGAATTCGATCCCGCCGTTCTCAGCTACGAGACGCTGCTCGACTATTTCTTCCGCATGCACGATCCCACCACGCTCAACCGTCAGCACAATGACGTGGGCACTCAATACAGGTCGGCCATTTTTTATACCAGCGACGCCCAGCGTCGGACTGCGGAAGCCGTCAAGGCGCGTTGGGACAAATCCGGGAAATTCAAACGCCCGATCGTCACTGAAATCACCGCCGCCCCCGCGTTTCATGTGGCGGAGGATTACCACCAGAAGTATCTCATCAAGAATCCGGGCGGCTACAACTGTCACGTTCTCCAGGATCTGT
>DAOLDN010000742.1:0-1474 GCA_035327385.1 Verrucomicrobiota bacterium
GGCTTCGAGTTTTTCCTTCATCAGTTCCAGCGCGAGGAACGCGGCGTGGCCCTCGTTCATGTGGAAGACGGATGGTTGAACGCCCATCGCGCGGAGCAATCGCACGCCGCCGACGCCCAGCACGATCTCCTGCATGATGCGCGTGGTGTGGTCGCCGCCATAAACGCGCAAGGTGAGGTCGCGGAAATGCGGCTCGTTTTCAGGACGATTCGTGTCGAGCAGATAAACGGGAACGCGGCCCACATTCACGCGCCAGGCCTGACAGGCGACGTTGGACGCGCTGATCTGAACCGTAATGACGACGGGTTTTCCGTCCGTGCCGAGGACGGGTTCGATGGGAATGTTCTTGGGATTGAGCAGGCGGTAGTACTCGGTCTGCCAGTTGTTGGCGTCAATGGCCTGCATGAAATAGCCTTCGCGATAGAACAGGCTGATGCCGCAGAAGCCGAGGCCGAGATCGCTGGCGGCTTTGGCGTGGTCGCCGGCCAGGATGCCGAGACCACCGGCGGCGATGGGCAACGTTTCGTGAAAACCGAATTCGGCGGAAAAATACGCCACCGGATTTTTCTGCAAATGGGGGGCGTTCTTGGCGCACCAGGTTTTCTTGTCGGACAGGTAGGCGTCGAAATCCTTCAGCACGGCCTTGACACGAGATGCGAAGCCGCCGGACTGGAGGCGAACACGCAGTTCATACTCTGAAACCTCGCGCATGATGGCCACGGCGTTGTGATACAGGTTTTGCCAGGAGCGCGGGGACAATTCCTCGAAGACGTCCTGAGCCTCTTGATTCCATGTCCACCAGATGTTGCGGGCGAGTTTGTTCAGACCTGCGACGATGGAGTCCAACTCGGCCTTTGAGAGAGGTTGTTTGCTCATAATGAATTTGCTTTCTGGTTGCCGTTGCACGGGGGGCAAGACACCAATCGCGCCATCATCGGCATGTCCAGGCTGGGTCCGCCCTCTTGTGAGGGAATCAAAAACAGCACGCCGCTCCCGGCGTCAAGCGCATTTTGTGATTTATTACACTTCTCCCGCGTGAACTGGCGAAGTTGGCAACTACTTACAGAATAATAGCGCCGCTGCGCCGGTGGCCGGCATCGAATTGCAGATGGTTGCGATGAAAAAAATCAATTCACACTCCGGCGTCGCATGCGCTATCGTTTGGCCGCAAGCGACCCGCGGAACGTTGGTTCAACGCAAACCTATGGTGTGGACACAACAATTGCAGTCGGTGGACTGGGGACATGCCTCGGTTTGCGCTCTGGTCGGATACGCGCTGGGATGCTTTACTTCCGGTTATTACCTCGTTCGCGCCCGCACCGGCAACGACATCCGCAACGTGGACAGCGGCAACGTAGGTGCCCGCAACGTCAGCCGCGTGCTGGGCAGGGCCGGCTTTTTGCTGACGGTACTTGGCGACGGCGGCAAGGGCGCGCTGGCGGTGCTGGCTGCGCATCATTTTACTTCAAACTCC
>DAOLDN010000743.1:0-1467 GCA_035327385.1 Verrucomicrobiota bacterium
ATTTACGGCAAATTGAAGGCACCACAACCGTTGCCGGACGCGAAACCGGACGCGAACCATTGAGCGAGGACGACCGCCCGCCGATGGAACGTCCCGCGTGGACAGCCGGGAATTGTCACTGTATTCTCTGACCGCATGTCGCTGGCCGATCTTAGACGCGAATACAGCATTGGCGGTCTTCATCGCCGGGATTTGAACTCCGACCCGATGGAGCAGTTCAAGCAGTGGTTCTCGAAGGCCACGGGTGAGCGTTCCGCCGGGCGTTGCCGCAAGATCGGCATCGCACTTTACAAACTCTGGCACGCCATCCTCGGCAATCCGCCGGCGGACGTGAACGCCATGACACTTGCTACCGTCGGGCCGGACGGCGTTCCGTCCTCGCGCACGGTATTGTTGAAGGGGGCGGACACCCGTGGTTTCATTTTTTACACGAACTACGAGAGCCGCAAAGGCCACGAACTCGCCGGCAATCCAAACGCCGCGCTGACGTTTTTCTGGGCGGACGACGAACGTCAGGTCTGCGTGATTGGAACGGTGTCAAAACTGTCGCGCGAAGAATCGGAGGCGTATTTCAAAAGCCGTCCGCGCGGAAGCCGCCTCGGCGCATGGGCGTCCGCGCAAAGCACCGTCGTGGAAAATCGCGAGGTGTTGGAGAAAGACTGGCAGGCCGTAGCCGCGAAATATCCGGAAGAAGTCCCAATCCCGCCGCACTGGGGCGGCTTCGTGCTCAATCCGAGGCGCGTCGAATTCTGGCAGGGCCGTCCGAGCCGGCTGCACGACCGTTTCTGCTATACGAGACAGGCGGATGGTTCGTGGAAGATTGAACGGCTTTCGCCGTGAATTAGAACGGTTCCAGAAATTCTGTGGCGGGTAGGGCGCGTCGCTCTGCGTGCGACGCTCTCTGGAATGTTCGATTCATGCGGCGCACACGGAGTGCCGCGCCCTGCCAACGTCGTCTATTTCGAAACCTCAGTTTTCTGAATTCTCTCCAAAAGTACGGCCGGTTTTTCAGCCAGCCCCGCTTGAAGTTCATCCATTTATTTTCCGACGGGGGCATCGCCGTTCCCGCCCGCTACGTCCTCCTGCGATTCGCCGACAACTGGCGCGATGGCCTGAAGTTTGTCGCCGTCGTCCAAGTTGACAAGTTTCACGCCCATCGTGTTGCGACCAGCCTCGCGGATGTCCTTCACGAACGTGCGCACCATCTGCCCGCCGACGGTGATGAGCATGATCTCATCCGTATCACGCACCGGCAGCGCGCCAACGACACCTCCGGTTTTCTCGCCGACTTTCATCGTGATGCGGCCCTTGCCGCCGCGCGATTGCTTGCGCGTGCCGGACTCGCCTTGAACCAGATACTCATCAAAGGATGTGCGCTTGCCGATGCCGTTCTCGCCGGCGACCAGCAACGCCGCGTCGGGCACCACCACCGCGAGCGCAACAACCGCATCGCCCTTCTCGAGAGTG
>DAOLDN010000744.1:0-1440 GCA_035327385.1 Verrucomicrobiota bacterium
GGCGGGGGAGAGGGAGACGGAAAGCGCGCTGTCCGTCGTACTCCGGGCCAGCATCGAGATTCGCAGTTCCATCGTGTTTGCGACGCTCATCATCGCGCTGGTGTTCGTGCCAATCTTTTTTCTGTCCGGCGTGGAAGGACGGTTGTTGCAGCCACTCGGCGTTGCCTATCTCGTGGCGCTATTCGCCTCGCTGTTTGTGGCGGTCACCGTCACGCCCGCGTTGTGCCTGCTGCTGTTGCCCAAGAGCCGTGCAGTCCAAACGGGGCACGAGGCGAAGTTCGCCCGCTGGCTCAAGGCGCGTTACGCTCCGTGGCTGGAAGTGGCATTGCATCGGCCCTGGCGCGTGGTATTGCCCGCCGTGACTGCCTTGCTGCTGGCGCTGGCGGCGATGCCGTTTTTTGGCCGCGCGTTCCTGCCGGAGTTCAACGAAGGCTCGCTCACCATCAGCGCCGTGACCTTGCCCGGCACGTCATTGCCGGAATCAGACGCACTGGGCCGCTTGCTGGAGGAAACCCTGCTCACCCATCCGGAAGTGATTTCCGTCGCGCGCCGCACCGGTCGCGCAGAACAGGACGAACACGCGCAAGGCGTCGAATCCGCCGAACTCGATGTCGCGTTGCGCATGAAAGCCCGGGACAAGGAGGAATTTCTCGCCGCATTGCGCGAATCGCTTGCGGTCGTGCCCGGCATGAACATCACCATTGGCCAGCCGATTTCGCATCGTATTGACCACATGCTCTCCGGCACACGCGCGAATCTGGCGGTGAAGATATTCGGACCGGACTTGCAACGGTTGCGCCAGCTCGGCCAGCAGGTGCAGACCGCCATGTCGGGCGTGCGCGGCGTGGTGGACCTGTCGCTGGAACAACAGATGGAAGTGCCAAACCTGCGCGTGCATTTTGACCGCCCGGCGTTGGCGCGTTACGGCCTGACTGTAAGCGATGTCTCGCGCACGCTCGAAGCCGCCGTGCAGGGCGTGAAAGTCACCACCGTCATCGAGGGCACGCACTTGCACGATCTCGTGGTGCGACTGGATGACCAGGCGCGACCGGTGACGTTGACCAAGGAACAAACCGCGTTGATGGGCATTCTCACCGCACCAGAAGCTCCGGCAGACTCTTCGGCAACTCCCAACTCCAACTGGAAACTGGAAGCGCTCGGCGATCTGATGGTGGACACGCCTTCCGGGGTGCGTGTCCCGTTGCGCGAACTCGGCGAAGTGCTCAAGGATCTTGGGCCAAACGCCATCAGCCGCGAACAGGTCGAGCGCAAAATCGTCGTTTCGTGCAATGTGGCTGGACGCGACATCGCCGCTGTCGTTCGCGACTGCGAAGAAGTGATTGCGCCCCTTCTCGCCGCGACATCAGGCTACCGCGTGGAATACGGCGGCCAATTTGAAAGCGCCGCCACGGCGGGGCGCATTCTCCTGCTCGTGGGATT
>DAOLDN010000745.1:0-1436 GCA_035327385.1 Verrucomicrobiota bacterium
ACGGTCACGGGGCTTACGCCACGGGCAACTATCGCAACCTGTTCGCCGAAGCCGGCCATTCGAAAAAGGAAATCCGCCGCAAGATTGATTCCGCGTTCCAGCAGTTGTTCCACGGCAATGCCACCAACCAGACCATTTACTATTCCGCCGGCTCAAACTCCAACGGCCCGCTTGCCTACATCACCGACATCAAACACAACGACGTGCGCACAGAAGGCTTGTCCTACGGCATGATCATCGCCGTGCAACTGGACAGGAAAGCCGAGTTCGACGCGCTCTGGAACTGGTCCAAGACCTATCTCTACCAATCCTCGCCCAATCATCCGTCCTACGGATTCTTCGCGTGGCAGGCGCGGACCAATGCCGAGATCATGAGCGAATTCGTCGCGCCCGACGGCGAGGAATACTACGTGATGGCCCTCTATTTCGCCGCGCATCGCTGGGGCAACGGAAAAGGCATCTACAATTACAAGGCCGAAGCCGACCGGCTGCTGTCCGACATGCGGCATCGCAAACCCATCACTGGCGAAATGTTCATGATGCGGCGCAGCGGGAGGACCAACATCATGGTCACGGCAGGTCCGCTGTTCAACGAACAACACAAGATGGTCCTGTTCACGCCCAGCACCGAACGACCGGCGTTCACCGACCCGTCCTACCATTTGCCGGCATTCTACGAACTCTGGTCGCGCTGGGGACCGAAGGAAGACGCGGAGTTTTGGAAACAAGCTGCCGATGTGAGCCGCGACTTTTTCGTCAAGGTGACTCACCCGGTCACCGCGCTGAATCCCTGTTACGCCAGCTTCGACGGTTCGCTTGCCCCGATGCGCGGCAGTTACAGCACCAACTTCTCCTACGACGCCTTCCGCACCGCGGGCAACTGGGCAGTGGACTGGTCCTGGTGGGCCAAAGACCCGCGCCAGCGCGAACTCAGCGACAAATTGCAGGCGTTCTTCGAATCCCAGGGAACAAACTACGGCTGCGTGTTCACGCTCGATGGAAAAGTTCTCGAGGACCGTCACGCGCAGGGCCTGGTCGCCATCAACGCCGTGGCCAGCCTGGCAGCCACGCATCCGCGCTCGAAACAATTCGTGGAAGCCTTGTGGAACACGCCCACACCGGACGGCATCGAGCGCTATTACGAAGGGTTGCTCTACATGATGTCCCTGCTCCACTGCTCCGGCGAATTCCGTGTCTGGCTGCCGGATTGAACGGCGGGTATCACGTCATGCTCGCTGGTCTTTCCCGGAGAGTTATCGTCATGGCACAATGTGGACAGGCGATTTGTTCTCCAACCCGGCTTCGCGGAAAGGCGATCCTGCCGCCACAATGCGAACATGTGTTCTTCGTGAAATCGTTGGCCTGTTCCGCCTTCCTCAACTGTGTGGGTTTTCCTTTCGGCGGGGCCTTTCTTGGTTCCTCCCAATGCTTGAACC
>DAOLDN010000746.1:0-1423 GCA_035327385.1 Verrucomicrobiota bacterium
CGTCGGGCAGCGTGAGGCGGCCTCGCTTGACTTGAAGGCGGGTGAGGAGTTGTTCGGCGGCGATGACGTCATAATCGTAGCCGGGGAGAACTTTCGCGGGGTCGCTGCTTTTCAACTGTGTGTAGTTGGGCGCGTGGTCGCCGTAGTATTGCAGCACGTCCGCGACGAACAGGCCCTGTTGCATCATCCATTGGCTGCGGTTGATGTAGGCGAGGAACGGCGCGGACTTTTCCCACCACGTCGTGGCGGGATTGAAATGCGTGCCGGCGAAATACTGGATGCCGGGCAGTCCCTCCTCTTCGGGCGAGCAGACGAATGCGTGCCAGACCAGCAGGTTCAGGCCTTCGCACAATGCCATGTCGAAGGACGGCTTCAAATTGTCCCAGAGAGTTTCCTGCCAGTGCGGGCCGACGGTGGTGAAGCCTTCGGCGGCGACGAATCGGCGTCCGGCAGTGTGCGCGGCGCTGGCGGGTTGTTTTACGAAGAATCGGGTGACATCGTCCACGCGATGGCTGCGGGATTCAGCCCAGAATTCCGCCATTGGCACGTCGTTGTTCGCGAGACATTGTTGCGCGTCAATGGGGGTGAAGTGGGGGCCTCCGGATTCGGGATGAATTTGCAGCTTGTGCGCACTGGCCAACTCGCGAAAAAGGCGGAAATGGTTGTCCATCGCAAGATCGGCGAGCGTTCGGCGGTAATCGTGCAGGAAGCGGTTGCTGAGTTTGCGGTCGTCCACGATATAGCCGGCGAGTGTTGGCAACCAGGGCAACGGATCGTAGCCGCGCCGTTTTTTGAACTCGGCGATCTGCGTCGGTGTCCAGTTGAACGCGTCCACCTCCCAACTGTCCGTGTGCAAATATTTCAGAGTCGTGCCAGCGTGCGTGCCGGCGTCGGCGATGAGTATCTGCACCACCGAATCCCAATAACGACGGAATGCGCCCGCGTCGAGCGGGTCCAGCGCGTAGCCTTTCCAGCCGTCGCTCGAGGTCGAGACGTGAGCGTGATCGCCAATCGTCGCGCCGAAACGAAGCACAATCCATGAACCGTTCGTCGGCGTCCAATCCAGAGTGCCGTCGGATGACAACGTGTCGCTCAAATCCAGCACTTCGTTCGTGTGGGCGGCTTCCTCCCCGGGGATGCCAGGTTTGTCCAGTATCAGCCGGGCGGTCGCAGGTGCGGAGTTGGCCAGAAACCAGGCGTTGCGGCCCTCAAAGCGGAGCGAATCAAGCATGGCCTTGGAACGCCAGTCGGTGATTTCGGCGCGCACATTGCCAGCGGGAGTGCGGTTGGGGAAAGCGACGACTGCGACATCACGGTAGTAATTGTCTTTGATGCCGGCGGGGGGGGGGAGGACGAGTGGGCCGTTGGTGGACGCGGGGGGGTGTGTTTCTGACCAGATGAGGTTCTTGTTGGCGTCCTCCTG
>DAOLDN010000747.1:0-1413 GCA_035327385.1 Verrucomicrobiota bacterium
TGCTATTCCCGCACATCCTTCCCGGCGACCCCAGCAGAAATTGATATGCGCCCTCCACGGCACGCCACAGATACCACGCCGCTGTGGTGCGATGTGGTTTCCATTTCTCCCCGATCGTGGCCAGTGCCTGCGGCGTCGGCAATGCGCGTTTCCCATAGGCGATGCGAAACCCGTTGCGCACGCCAAAATCGTCCACCGGCAGAACGTCCATGCGCCCCAATTGAAAGATCAACAACATCTCCACTGTCCACCGACCCACACCGCGTACTTGCGTCAGTCGTTCGATGATTTCCTCGTTGCTCATGCTCGCGATCCGTTGCGACGTGGGAATGGTTTCATCCAGCGTCCTCGCGGCGATGTCCCGAATGGACGCAATCTTCGCCCGCGAAAAGCCGCAAGCGCGGATTTGACCGTCAGTCACCGCAGCGAGGTCCTGGGCGCGCGGAAAACGTCTGCCGGGGAACAACCGTTTGAAACGGGTCAGGATTGTGTTGGCCGCCGTGCCGTTGAGCTGTTGATGAGCCACGGCCTGCACCAATGATTGAAACGGGGGACGCCGTGTTTCCGGCTTCAATCCGCAAGGGCCGACCTTGCGGATCAATTCCGCCAACTTGGGATCAACCGCGGAAAGATGCTCGATGGCGGCTGGTGTCACGGGCGTTTCACAAAAAGCTCCGCTCATTGCGGAGCGCCACCCGATAACGTCAGACGCCGTTTGATTTGATCGAGAATCTTTCTGCTCTCGTCATTCTTTCCGTACGGCAGCTTTCGTTCGCTGTTCATGAACGTGGAATCGCGGTCTTCAATGACATAGGCGTCAGCGCCGACGATTACCGACGCATCCGCCTGCGGAACGATCTCGACGCTGATCTTGATCCAGACGGGATTGCCGGAAAGGCCGCCGTATTTGGCGGTGTCCCACTTGGAACCCTTCTTTTCAAAGTTCAATCCCGTCGCCTGAGTGTATCCGTCCCATTCGAACACCTCAATCGCGGTCCGCCGGATTTCCTCCACGGTGTGGCCGACGATGACGACGGACGCGCCATAGCCCTGTTTTGCTGAATCCGTGGATTTGCAGCCTGAAAATACAAGGGCGAGGATCAGGAAACCAAACGTTGGGATGATTGTGGTCATTTTTTTCATAATGTCAGTGCAGTGATTTCACGACGTTTTCGATGATGTTCAACGACTCTTCAGCTTCGTTGCGCCGCAGATTCAACGCGGGCAACAGCCGCACAACCTGCGCGCCGGCGGGGATCAGCAACAATCCGGCGGCGTGGAACTTGTTCACAAGAATTGCCGCGGCGGTTTTGCCATCCACGGTGAGCGCGGGAATGTCCGGCGCAAATTCAACGCCCAGCATCATCCCCAGGCCGCGAACGTCCTTGATGATTCCCGGATATTTCCCCGCCC
>DAOLDN010000748.1:0-1387 GCA_035327385.1 Verrucomicrobiota bacterium
TTGCCTCCGGCTTCATCGCCGGAATCCGTGTTGTTGGCGGAGAACCTGCCGCAGGTCGTCTGGCTTGCCGACAGCGGCAAGGCGCGCGTACGAGAGACGCGTCGGCAATTGGAAACCTTGCGTCACGCAAAATGCAGACTTGCGGGCGCTGTTTTGAATCACGAACCTGAACCCGCTTTCACATTATGAACAAAAAACTCATCTCACACGGCGTCGTCATGGGGCTGGCCTTGTTGGTGGCCGTGACGACGGTTCGCGGCACGGACAGCGCGTCGAGTGGAAAGGCCACAGCGCTTTCGGGTGCCAACGGCAAGCGTGCCAAGTGGCAGGAACGGCTGACCCTCGGACCGGGAGACGTCGTCAGCATTTCCATGCTGGAGTCACCCGATTCATTTCGCGGCGAGGTGTTGGTTGGGCCGGACGGTCGCATCAATTACATGGAGGTGCAGGACTTTGTGGTGACGGGAATGACGATTGACGAATTGCGCGCGGCGCTGGACAAGAAACTGGCGGATTATTACCGGTCGCCAAGGACCATTGTCGTGCCCGTGGCATTTCAGAGCAAAAAATACTACATGCTTGGCGCGGTGGGGCGCAAAGGCGTCTTCACCCTCGATCGGCCTACGACCATCATTGAAGCCGTCGCCCGTTCCGGAGGCCTGGCATCGGGAGTCATCAACCGCAACCCCACGGAACTGGCGGACCTGACACACAGTTTCCTCATCCGCAACGGGCAGCGTGTGCCCGTGGATTTCGAAAAACTGTTCCAACGCGGCGATCTCACCCAGAACATTCCGCTTGAACCGGACGATTATCTTTGTTTCCCGCCGGCGACGATGAACGAAGTCTTTGTTTTTGGAGAGGTTGGCGGGCCGGGGCCGCAACTCTGGGATCCGGCCACGACGATGATCAGCGCCATCACCAGGGCGGGAAGTTTCAGCCCGATTGCTTATCGTCAGAAGGTGCTGGTGGTGCGCGGTTCGTTGAACAATCCACAAACGTTCGTGGTCAACACCGCCGCAATTCTCAAGGGTGAACAGCCGGACTTCAAACTTGAGCCGAGAGACATAGTTTATGTGAACGCAAAACCGTGGCAATACGCCCAGGACCTCCTCGGCAACGCCATCGCGGTCTTTGTCCAGTCAGCAGTCATCACTTACGCCGGCGACAAGATCAGCCCCATCATCAAGGATCCAATCATCAAGTAATGCCTATGAAATTATTCAAACTGACGTTGTTTGCGGGCTGTCTCGCAGCATTGGCCGGGATGCTGGCGGGTTGTTCCAGTCCCAAGTCCACCTTCGACGCAAGGGCCGCCTCCACAGGCGCGGCTTCAGTCGAAGGGGTCGCCATCAAGAGCGAACTCGACTCGGCGTGGTTGCAGAGA
>DAOLDN010000749.1:0-1373 GCA_035327385.1 Verrucomicrobiota bacterium
GAAACGATTGAGGGGAATCTCGACGGAAAGATTGTTGAGATTATGGCGTGTGGCGTTCTGAATGCGGAGCGAACGCGAAGCTTTGGAGTGCGGCGACTCGTCGCCGCTTTGGGCGCTTTGCCGGCTTGCCGGTAAAGCAGAGCCGCGTTTAGCGGCATGCGGAGCACGGGTGGCGCGTTGGGTGGTTGACGGCGACAAGTCGCCTGCGGAAAGCGGTGACAAGTCACCGCACTCCAAAATGACGGGTCGCCGTTGGGGAATCTCAATCTGCTTCCGTCCACTCAAATACTGGCCGGTGAGCGAGTTTTTGGATTTCAGCAAATCGGGCAACGGGCCTTGAAAGACCACTTCGCCACCCGTCGCACCGTGGCCCGGACCGATGTCCACGATTTGATCCGCCGCGCGCATGACACTGGCTTCGTGTTCAACGACGACGACGGTGTTGCCGGTGTCACGAAGCTTTTCGAGAATCTGCACGAGACGCTCGGTGTCGCGCGGATGCAAACCGACGCTGGGTTCGTCGAGGACGTAAAGCGTGTTGACCAGTCGCGTGCCGAGGCAGGTGGTGAGATTGACGCGCTCGGTCTCGCCGCCGGACAGTGATCGCGTGGGGCGGTCCAATGTGAGATAGCCGAGGCCGACTTCGTCCAGATAGGCGAGGCGCGTGCGGACTTCGTTCAGGGCGAAGTTGATTGGGTCGGTGGTTGGCTTGCGTGTTGCGTGTTGCGTGTTGCGTGATTTCGTCAGTGCGTCAATCACGTTTAAGACATCGCGCACGGGCAGTGCGTAGAAGTCAGGCAGAGTCAGACGCGAGGATGGAGGGTGGAGGATGGAGGATGGCGATTGCGCGCCAGCATCGCTTTCCATCTTCAATCCTCTATTCTCAATCTTTATCAGATAAAGCAGCGCTTCCGGCTTCAATCTTGCACCTTCACAGGTCGGGCACTTCGTGTAGGCACGATAGCGCGAAAGCAACACGCGCACGTGCATCTTGTAGGATTTGGTTTCCAGCCAGCGGAAATAGCCTTTGACGCCATACCAGAGCCGCGGCCATTGATGATCCTCGTCAATGCCGTAATCCTTGTCGCCTTCGATGATCCAGCGTTGGTGCTCGGCGGAAAGTTCATTGAACGGCACGTCCATCGGAACTTCCCGCACCTTGCAAAACTTCTTCAAGTCGCGCTGACAATCCGCGCTGAAGCCGGTGCGCCACGGTTTGACCGCGCCTTGCGCCAGCGAGAGTGAACGGTCGGGGATGGCGAGGTCGTAATCAATCGTGATGGTGCGGCCAAATCCCTTGCAGGTCGGACACGCGCCGAGCGGGTGATTGAAACTGAACAGGGCGGGAGTGGGCGCGGTGTATTCGAGGTCGC
>DAOLDN010000750.1:0-1372 GCA_035327385.1 Verrucomicrobiota bacterium
CGTAGAGAAAGACGCTCTCGCCGTCTTTGTCCAGACTGAAGCCGGCATGGAGGCAGGGCGGGGGGTTGGTGGCGGCGTGGCACGAGACGGTGAGATAACCGCCAGCAGGAATCGTGGTGCTGGGAAAGACAAACTTCCGCGCGTTGCCATCGTCGCTGAGACTCCAGCCCGTGATGTTGACGCTGCTACCGCCGGGATTGTGCAGTTCGATCCAGTCCGGGAACGTGCCGCCGTTGTTCACTGCTCCGAGATTGTCGGCCATAAGTTCGTTCAGATACACCGGCTGCGCTGGCGGAGCGGAATTGGCCGCGCCCGGCGTGCCATTGTTCGCCGCACTGGCCTGCCAGTTGGCGGGATCATCGGGATCGCCGTTGGGATTAATGACTTCGAGCGAGCGGCCACCGCCGTCCGCCGCCGTTGGCCAGCCGCCGCCATCGGAGTAATCCACCGACGTGATCAAGTTGCCCGACTTGTCGAAGAGCGAAATGCGTTCACCGCCGTTGTTCAAGCTGCCGCTGAACCAGCCGGCAGGATGGACGCCCGGATATTGCGCCTTCCACGCGTTGGTGTCCGTGTTCGCGCCCAGCACCAGCCGCGCGCCGCCCGCGAGTGTCGTGCCTTGATTGAAGATGAATGTGATGCCGTCGAAATACATTCCTCCCAGATCCACCGACGCGCCGGAGTTGTTTTGCAGCTCGATGAATTCGTGGAGAGAACCGCCCGGCGGATTGTACATGAGCTCTGTGATCCTCACCGGACTGCCGAGCGACCCTACGATGAACGTCGCCTCGGTGAGCGCGCTCCAATTGCCGCCCGTCAAGGCGCGCGCGCGGATGGTCACGGTGCTGTTCAACGCCACCGGACCGCTGTATGTCAGCGCCGATGGCGACACAGCGCCGGTGAAGGCGGTGCGCGGATCACTGCCGTTGGTGGTGTAATAGATCACGCCACCGGAATTGGTGATGACGAGATTGAAGCCCGGCGCAACGCGTCCGCCGAATTGATTGAAGCCCGGGGCATTGGTCGAGGCGATCAACCCAAACGCGTTCATCTGGTTGAAGAAAATCGGCTGACGATCCCGCGCCCACTCGAGAATGCTGACATCCATGTTCGTGATGAACTGGGACAACTGCGTTTGCAGTTCCGTGAAGCGGTTCGTGATGTGCGCTCCGGTCAGTGCGCCTCCGTTGAAAAAATGTTTCTGCACGCGGTCGGCCCACAGCAGCTTGAACTCTGCGCTCGTCCGCAATTTCTGATACAGGTAGCCAATCTCCGAACCGCCCGCCAGGCCTGAGTCGTGCGGTCCGTTTCCCGCCAGGATGAAGCTGTTGGTCTGGACGGAGCGACCATAGATGCCCATGCCCCATTCCGC
>DAOLDN010000751.1:0-1365 GCA_035327385.1 Verrucomicrobiota bacterium
AGGCTGCCGCCGTTGATGTTGAGCGTCATGCCCCATTCCGGGCCAAAGATGTCGCCGTCGAACGAAGCCGTTCCGGTGAGCGTGATGGTTGTTCCCATTGTCTGGTTGTTGATGAACATGTTTCCCTGCGCCTGGCCTGAGGCTGGCAACACTCCCAGGCTCCAGTTGCCGATGCTGCTCCACAGGCCGTCACCCGCGTTGCCGGTCCAGTTGTTGTCGGCTCGTGCAGTTAACGCAAGACCCCCAGCCAGCAGGATTGCCGTCACGGTCGTCGCTGTCGTTCGTACTTTCATCATCTTCCTTTCGTTGTGGTTTCGCTTTTGATTTGGTTACCGTCCCGACATTTTTTGGATCAAAGTCCGATCCGGTAGTATCTGCTTCCCGTTTTGGGCAATGGAATCACGTGTGGGCTGGAATCCCCGCCTTCCACCGGTGTCCATGACCCGGAGTCCGCGACGTCCTCGTTCTCCTCAATTCCAGCGCCGGCCACGTTCCAGGTGAGGGTCAGGCTGACTCCGTCCGAGCTGACCTTGAGCGTCGGTGGATCGAAAACGCGCGCCGTGAAATTGTCCACCGAGATGGTCTTGTGGACGCCATTGACGACGTCCTTGGCGAACACGCCGGCGAAGAGTTCCGTGTCGTCGTTGAGGAACGTCGGCTGGGTAATCACGTCCCATTGCACGCCGTCAATGTAGTGGTGCCAAACGCCGTTGATGCGCGTGATGAGCACCGTCATGGGGATTCCCGCGTTGAAGCCGAAGCCAAAGTACTGGCCGCCGCCGTTGATCGGGACGCCAGCCTCGTTGGTGTTCACGTTCTCGGAGTAACGTTCCTTGGCGGCGAAAGTGATGCAACCGGCGCGCGTGTGGGCCAGCGTGCTGGGACCAACGACGACGCCGAACTGGTCGAACGAAGCCGTCTCAGGGAACGGCAGCGGAAAGAGTGCCGTGGCATTCACATCTTGCGAACCTGTGAATCCCAGCGTAGAGAGCATCACACCGAGACTCTCGTTCACGTCCATGGCGTTGCCGCCGTTGAAATCACTGCTGGTGGTGGTGATCTCCAGAGTTCCGGCGGTGGTGTTGAGCAGCAGATTGGTGTCATTGGCCGGCAATGACGCTCCCGTGCCGGGCATCCGCGCGGGCAGTCCGATGCCGGTGCCGTTGATGTCCATGACACCGCCACCCGCCGCGTTGAAGTTCGCGGTGTGCGACCCCTTGGGAACTACCACCATCAACGGAGCCGGGCTGCTGGTGGCTGTGCCCAGCGAATTGGAAATGACGCAGGTGTAAGAACCGGCGTCAGCCACCGACGGATTGAAAGCGTAGGTGCTGCCGGTCGCACCGCTCACAGGGTTGTTGTTCT
>DAOLDN010000752.1:0-1355 GCA_035327385.1 Verrucomicrobiota bacterium
GCCCGCTGATTCTGCTGCTGGCCGGCTTCGCGGAACAGAGAGGCATGCCATTTCCGGGTTCGCTGTTTGTCGTCGCGGCGGGCGCACTCGCAGCGAGCGGGAAACTTGATCTGCTTGCGGTCATCGGCTGGACGGCGGGCGGTTGCATCCTGGCCGACGCGATGCTGTATGTTCTCGGACACTACGGCAAGTCGCGAGTCTTCCGGATGTTTCCCCATTTGCAAGCGGTGCAGGTCAAGCTGGAGCGCGCAACGGTCGCCAGGACCATCCTGCACGGCATGCGGATGCTCACGGTGGCGAAATTCGTGCCGTTGGGCCAGGTCGTGGCAATGCATGCCGGTGCGATGGAGGTGAACCGGCTGCGTTTCCTGCTCGTGGATGCCTTTACCTCGGTCATTTACGCCGCCGTCTATGCCGCCCTGGGATTCGCCTTCCACAATCAACTGGAACAGGTCGTGGTGTTCCTGCAAGAGCTGGGCACGGTGTCGTTGGTGCTGATCGGGGGCGCCGTGGGCGCATACGGCGTTTATAGGCTCGTTAAACACCATCGGACGCAGAGAAGGCCCTGCCTCATTCCGGGGCGAGCTAGTCTGAAAGGAGAATATGTTATCCACCATCTTCATCACAGCACTGTATCTGGCCGTATTTTTTCTATCAGGCTACGAATCAAAGGACTGATTGATATGATCGCAACCCATCGAAACAACGGCCCGCAGGGCGTTCCATTCAGCCCGGGCGTCCGCCCGAAGCAGGCTGAAACCAGTTCCGTTCCGCTGCCCCTCTTCCGGACAATCTCGGAAGCGCACGCATCCAAACGCGCGACTGCCTTCGGGCGACGCTTTTTGTCGTTTCAGCGAATCGGGCGTTCCCGTGCGGGCGTGCGCTTCCACACGACCATGAAATCACTGCCAGGAGGTTGGTGAAATGAAGACAACCACAAAAAACCAATGCCGCGCCGGCAACTCTCCAACCGGCGCACGACCTCGTGGAGCGCAATGCGAGAATTGCATTCGCTCCCATATCAAGGCTGCCTGCGCCGCGCGTGCCGATGCCACTCGGATGACATTGGGTGACTGGCGCGAGGTGGAGAGCGAAGTTCAACAAAGACTCCAATATGAATGCCATGCCACATACATCTGACCTGCGTGCTTACGCGGAATCATTGAATACAATACCAGCTTGCCAACAACGCGTTGCCGACACGGACTGGTTTCCCGCCGTGGACGTGTCCGACACGGGCGACGAGTATCTGTTCGAGTTCGATGTGCCCGGCCTGAAGCTGGACGACATCCAGATCAGTCGCGATGATGCGGCGCTGTATCTCAACGGCGAGCGCAAGACTCTGCGTTACGGCG
>DAOLDN010000753.1:0-1336 GCA_035327385.1 Verrucomicrobiota bacterium
GGGGCGGGGGCGGGGCCTGCACCGGGGGCCACGATCAATCCGACCAACCAGTATCAAACCATCGAAGGTTTCGGCGGCGCGATCGCGTTTTACAACGGCTGGTTCACGGCGCATCCGTTCAAGAATGAGATTTATACCAACGCGTTCGCCGGGCTGAACCTTTCAATGTTACGGCTCGGAAACTGGTTTCGTTATCAAGGGACAGCCAATTTCGATCCGGAGGCTGCCGAGTTTGTTTCGCGGGCCAACCAGATTTTGGGACGCCCTGTGCCGATTCTCATGAGTTCCTGGTCGCCCCCCGCTTTTCTCAAGAGCAACGGCCAGGTCGGTAATGGCGGCACGCTGCTCTATACCAACGGCGGTTTTGTTTACAACGAGTTCGCTCAATACTGGTATGATTCGTTGCTCGCCTACCGTTCCAACGGCGTTTCGCCAACCTGGATCAGCATCCAGAACGAGCCGGACTGGGAAGCAAGCTACGATTCGTGCATTTTCCGGCCCACGCAGGAGGACACCAATTGGGCAGGGTATCCCCAGGCGCTGGCGGCCACGTTCCAGAAGGTGAACGAACTGCCGTCCCCGCCGAAGTTCCTTGCGCCAGAGGTGCTGCAAATCCGATTCAACAAACTGCAAAGTTACGCGGCGACGCTGAATCCCAATCAGTTCTACGGTGTCGCCTATCACCTCTACGGCGACAGCACCGACGGCACGGCGGACGGGTTTATCGGCAGCTTGCGTTCCGCGACGAACTACTTCCCGACGAAGCCGAAATTCATGACGGAATACGGTGTCTCGAACATGGTGGATTCCGCGACACTGATCCACAACGCACTCACCGAGGGATTGGTCAGCGGATACAATTACTGGAGTCTTATCTGGCCGTGGGACGGACTGGGGTTGATTCAGATCGAATTTCCGTGGGATCAATCCCGGTGGACCAACGCGCCGCCCGGCACCCCAACGCAATCCAAGGGCTACTGGCTTTCGCCGGCGTACTGGTCCATGAAACACTTCTCCTACTACATCACGCCCGGCAGCCGCCGCGTCGCGGCCAGTTGCACCGATGCCAACGTCAGGATTTCAGCCTATCTCACAGAGGACAATCTCCGGCTGGTGGCGGTGCTCATCAACCGCAGCACCAATTCGTCGTCCACCGTGGACCTGAACTTCGCCTCCTTTCCGTTCGTCAATTCCGGCGTGTATCAATCGGTCGGCACGAATACGTTCAAACACTTGGGAGAGGCGGGCGCTCAATTGACAATGCCGCCGCAATCGCTCACCACGGTGGTTCTGGACAAATTCGTGAACATCGGCCCGGCCGGCAATCCTTCGCCGG
>DAOLDN010000754.1:0-1331 GCA_035327385.1 Verrucomicrobiota bacterium
CGGGCGAATTGAATCTCGATGTCGGCGGGCGGCGGCAGTTTTGAAACATCACCCGTCCCGCAATTACCCACGAGGCGGATGAGACAGAGCAACCCAACCAACGGAACGCCGCTGATATTTCTCAAGCCATCACCGTTCGCAAGTGGCTGGTCTGGATTCATGGCAGGTCAATAGAACATGCGTGGGTTGACGTTCGAGCCGTGGACGGCGGTATGGCAGCCCGCCGCCCAACACGTTCCCTGTCTCAGGAACGCGGTGTGTCGCACCTTGCCGATGTAGATTTCGCCGGGTGACGCGCCAGGATTCTGGGCGTGGCAACGCAAACACAGGTTGGCGTCGCTTTGGGTGAGCATTTTGTCGTTCACCGAACCGTGCGGCGTGTGACAGGCCATGCAGCTTTCGCGCATGGCTTCGTGTTCAAAAATGAACGGCCTCGCCTGTTCGCGATGGCATTGGGCGCAACTCTCGTTGACTCGCGCCATTGCCAGGCCGCGCGCGGGTTTCATGATGTCGAAACCGTGGGGATCGTGGCACTGGACACAGTTCATTTTGCCTTCGATGACCGGGTGATGATGCGGCATTTGAAACTCCGCGTGCGTCGTGAGATGGCACTGAAAGCAGGCGGTGGCATCCTTGCCGGGATTTACGATGTGATCGCGCCGTCCGGACTCCGCGTGAAGACTGCCGGGGCCATGGCATAGTTCGCAGCCGTGGTCGTTGCGGTTGGCAGCCGGACGGAACCGGACGCGCGCGTGAGGGCTCATGGCGAACGCGTCGCTGTAATTGGTGTGGCAATAATAGCAGGCCTGGTTTCCGACGTACGTTGCGCCGGGAATTTCGACAGGGGAAACGACTGAGTGCGGCGCGGTGGAACAGGAATTGAGGAGGACGACGGCTGCAACCATCGGCAGCGCGACGGCTGCGCAAATCATCATGGGGCGCAGGGCGCGACAGTTGTTGCTTTCGATGCGAATTGTGCGGGTTTCGCCAGACACGGGTTCAGCGCGAAACAATCATGGGTTTTGTCCAGTAACTGACATGCCAATGACGCACTCCGATTCGTTGTGACATCGTCCGACGGCGACGGGAGCGAATCCCGCCCAACGCGGACGCAACGGCGGCGCTACCAAGCCATTCCGCCAAGATGCAACCGACACCCGACGCGCCGGACGGCGTCAACGGGAGTGGAGGACAACTGGCTCGATTAACTCTCACGAAGATTGGATGGACAAACACCGGAAATGTTCCAAGCCGGAATCTTTTTTCTCGAACAGACCGTCGGGGCGGGACATTTTGTTCAGCCAATCGAGCCGTATGGGAACAAGCGCCCG
>DAOLDN010000755.1:0-1279 GCA_035327385.1 Verrucomicrobiota bacterium
CGGCCGAAATCCAGACCGACATGATCACTCCCGTCGTCCAAATCCCACCGGCGCCGACGGGCTTCAGGAAGGAACCGTAAATTGATTACTGCACGTTGAAATGAGGACACTCGCATCAATCAAGCTCGGCAGTCTCCATTCAGCCATCTGGTTGTTGTCGCTGACAACATCCACTGTTTCGATGGCCGACACAATTCCCGGCCATGCGCTGGTGGACTTTGAGGCAGGCAATAACGGCAGCACAGTCACCGCTTCGATCATGACCAGCGGCACCAAGGGAAACACCTGGAGCGGTTGGAAAACCATGTCAAACCCCGGCGGCGCAGTCCAGGGTTCGACGCCCAATCTGACCATCTCGTCGTCGGCCAGCTATCAACTCTACACTCCGGCTCTCATCAACGGCACGGTTTATACGGGCACCGGCACACGCGGAATGAAAGCTTCCATGGGGGCTGACAACGCGGTTCAACTCAACTTCCCGTCGCCTGGTTACCAATTGAGTGTGGGCTTCTACTTTCGCTTTAGCGGGCCTCAAATCAATTACTCGCCACGTGATGTGGTCGGTCTCCGCGCTGACCCGACTGGCGGCTACCAGTTTCTTCAGATCTACGACGGCCCACAGCCGTATTTCCACGCGCACTGGCAGCCTTACTCCAGCGGCAGCGGTATTGGCAACAACGTGAACTTTAACCGCAACCAATGGTATTGGGTGACCATGAAACACGTGGCTGGCGGCGGCACGTTCCGTATCCGATTCTACGATCCGTCCAGGAACTACGCTCTTGTAGGAGAATCCACCGGCGGCGTCAGCAGTGGCACTCAAGGTTGCACCACCATCCAGATCGGTTGCATCAAGTACGCCTCCGGTGCGTCACAGAGCGTTGAATTCGACAACTTCATCATCAACACCGACGGAGTGTTTCCATTGGGTCCGGGCACAGGCGGCGGTTTCCCAACCAATCAACCGCCCTCAGCTGGGGCAAATGCGACACCGAAGACCGGCGTGGCACCGTTGAGCGTTGCGTTTTCGAGTGCCGGGTCATCGGACCCGGAAGGGACAACCTTGAGCTACAACTGGAGCTTTGGGGACGGGACCAGCTCAACAGCGGCCAACCCGACGAAGACCTACACGAGCGCGGGGACGTATGTGGCGCGGCTCACGGTGTCCGACGGGGTGAACAGCACGACCTCCAGCAACCTCACGATCACGGTCAGTGCGCCGGTCAATCAACCGCCCGTGGTGGCCGCCAATGCCAGTCCCCGGACCGGCGTGGCACCG
>DAOLDN010000756.1:0-1262 GCA_035327385.1 Verrucomicrobiota bacterium
AAGAGTGCCGCCAGAGTTGCGCTTTGTCAGCCTGGGCGCAAAACAAAATTCGTGTCCATTCGTGTCCATTCGTGGTTAAATCGCCTCCGTGAAAATCGAAGCGTTACACATCGGCATGAGCGTGCGCCATCCGCAATACGGTCTGGGCACGGTCAAATCCATTTCCGAAACCACGGCGGACATTCTTTTCACGGACGGCAAACGCACTGTTGCGCCTGATTCTGCAGGACTCGAACCCGCAGAACCGCAGGCCAGCGTCAGCGGACTTTCCTTGCCGTTGAAGCAGTTCGTGGATGAAACGCTGGAAGTCGCGCTGCGCAAACTCGGTCTGGAAAAACCCGGTGACGTGACTGAAAAACTCGGCGTGCGCTGGCACAACGGACGGCTCGTCATGCATCCCGCCGATCCGACGCTCCAGACCAAGGAAGTGCCGCTGGAGGTCTTCTTTCACAAGATCGTGATGGTCCGCAACAATCTTCGCGTGCTGGAACAAAAGATCAACGCGCACCCGCAACTCACCGACGGCGACAAGGTGGAGATGCAGCAATACATCACCAAAAGCTACGGCTCGCTGACCACGTTCAACATCCTGTTCAAGGAGAAGGAAGACCAGTTTTAGGAACGATCACCGGCGTTGGACGGCGTTTGTCCAGGGCGTAATGTTTCACTGGCCGCATGGCAACGGGTCAACTTTGGTTACTGCCGCCGCCGCGACCCTTGGCGGAGCGGTTGGGAGAGGATTTTTTCCGTCAATTGCCGGATGAACCGGGCGTGTATCTGATGTGCGGCAATGAATCGGGCGTTCTCTACGTGGGCAAGGCAAAGAGCCTGCGGCATCGTCTGTCGAGTTACCGTGTGGCCAATCCCGAACGCATGTCCCGGCGAACCCTCCGACTTCTGTTTCGGGTGACGAGGATTGAATTCGACGTTTGCGCCAACGAAGCCATTGCCAGTGAACGCGAGGAACAATTGATCTGTGTGCTGTCACCCCGGTTCAACCGGGCGGGCCAGGTCTGGCCGGCGCGTTGAGACTGGGTCACCGAAGATTGCTGGTATTAGGGGAATGGTGCGCGCTGTAGGGTTTGAACCTACGACCCCTTCCGTGTGAAGGAAGTGCTCTACCGCTGAGCTAAGCGCGCTCAAAGCGGGGATGAAACTAGCGGTTTGCACGCAGACTTCAAGCCCGGACTTCAGCGGTCACGACCGCCGGGCGCATATCAAAATTTGAGGGGGTAATTTTTGTGGGGGAGTGGTAGAAAGGG
>DAOLDN010000757.1:0-1261 GCA_035327385.1 Verrucomicrobiota bacterium
CCTGGGGCTGGCATCGGCGTTTTGGATGTCGTTCCTGGGCGCGCTTCAAGGAGCTTACACGGTCCATGAAGAGGTGCGCGTGGTTCAACTGCCGTTCGCGGGTTTGTTGGGCGCGTTCGACGATCTTTTTTTCCGGCTGCCGTTGAAGGACGACAGTTACCGCGCGATCGCCCCGGGCACGAGCCTGTTGGTGGCGATGGGCTGCGCGTTGTCCGTGATGGGCTGGAAACGGTTTAAGGGCGAGCCGCTGTTCTGGATCAATTCCGTCGCGACCGCCTTCTGGGCCGGCTGCATCTTTGGGGTGATTCCGTCGGTGTTGATCGAGCTGGTGCCGATGGTCAATCGCATCGGCCACGCGTACCGGGATTTTTCCTACCTGCTCGTGTTTCATTCGATGGTGCAATGCGTGTTCGGGTTCAGGGCGCTGGCGATGGAAACGTCGTTCAAGAGCGCATTGATGGGCTGGTTTGGCGCGGCAACGATGGTGGCCGCGATGATTCTGCTCTATTTTCTGGGCATCAATCACAGGCCGGTGCCCGCGTTGTATTTTGCCTGTGTCATCGCGGGCGCGGCCGGCGCGCCGCTGTTGTTCGCGTTTTTGAACCGGCAGCGCCGCGCCATTACCGTCGCCGGTTGGGCGGGAATCATTCTTCTCGGTTTCCTGCCGCACATGAGATTCGGCCATTACACGTTTGGAAATCCCGACCTGTTGCGAGTCGCGGGGCCGCGCGTGGAATTGAACGCTCCCAGCGACTCGATTCAGTTCGTGAAGTCGGACGGTTCAGAGCCTTTCCGGGTTGTGGGCGTGCGGCGGATTTTATTCGGGGACAGTTTTGCGGTGTACGGATTGGAGGACATCCGGTCTTGCGCGCCGTTGAGCAATCCGGAATTGATCCGTCTGATGGCGGCGTTTCCGGGGATGAATTTCAGCGACGACTGGGTGATCGAGGTCGCCAATCCCGTGGCCGCGCAGCCGTTGTTGAATCTCTTCAACGTGAAGTATCTGCTGACGCCGCCCGGGCTGGTGTTGCAGGAAGGTCTGGATTTTCGTGTCGCGCACCGGGGCGATTTGGCCGTGCTGGAGAACCAGCAGGTGTGGCCCCGCGCATTTTTCACGGACAAAGTGCGTTCCGTGTCCTCCAACGACGAATTCATCGGCCATCTGCGATCGAACGGCACAAAACCTTTCGTCGCGTTGACGCCGGAGGAAATCAGCCGGCATGCCGGCATCAGGGAACTGGAATCGAACGGCGAGGCGGTT
>DAOLDN010000758.1:0-1246 GCA_035327385.1 Verrucomicrobiota bacterium
ATGATACGCGAGGCGTTGCCCGGGATGTCAAGCGATGGCAATCACCGGACGGGGCATTGTGGTCGCTCGCGCTTTGGATTTCGGATTTCGTCATCCGGATTTTTCACTGGATGTTGCCGGTTGAAATCGGGAGCTTTGTCGCATGCGAATCACCGGCGGACAGGCGGGCGGGCGGAGATTGAAAGTGCCAAAGGGCCTGGACGTGCGTCCCACGCCCGACCTTGTGAAACAGGCGGTGTTCAACAGCCTCGGCGGACGCGTGGTGGAGGCGCGCGTGCTGGAACTGTTTGCGGGCACGGGCGCGTTGAGTCTGGAATGTCTCAGTCGCGGCGCGCGTTCGGCGGTTTGCGTGGAGAAATCCCAGCGTCACGCCGCAGTATTGCGACAGAACGCGGAAGCGGCGGGCTTCGCCTCCGGCGTTTTGCAGACCCGAGTGCAGGACGTGTTCACGGCACTGCCGCAACTGGCGGAAATCGGAGAACAATTCGACCTGATCCTTGCCGATCCGCCCTACGGCGAAAAAAACGTCGGACGCCGCTCGACTTCATTCGCCCAAAAATTGCTCGATGACGTGAATCTTCCCAAAGCGCTCGCACCCGGCGGACGCCTCGTTCTCGGCCACGCGCGCCGCGACACGTTGAGCATCCCGGAAACTTGGCGCGAGGTGAAGATGCTGAAGCACGGCGACAGCTTGATGCGGTTCTTTGAACTGCCGCCACGCCCGTAGAAGGCGTGCCGCCGGCCCGCAACCGGGGTTATCTCTGCGGGAATACCTGGTACAGAAGCAGGTAGATGACCACGCCGGTGACGGAGACGTACATCCACAACGGCCACGTCCAGCGGGCGACTTTTTTGTGCAGTTCAAACTTCTGGCGGATGGCACGGCTGACGGTCATCAACACCAGCGGCACGATGGCGATGGCGCCGACGAGGTGCGTGAAAAGGATGACGAGGTAAATCGGCCTGAACCACGCGGGGTCAACGAATTTGGTGTGCGCCTCGCCATAAACCTGTTTCATCTGGTAGTGGTAATACACGTAGCACGCCAGGAACGCGGTGGAGGTGATGAGCGCGGCGATCATGCAGTTGCGGTGCGCGTCGCGGTTTTGTTTGCGGATGAACACGTAGCCCGCGGTGAGAAACACCGTGCTGAGGGTGTTGAGACAGGCGTTGATGGCGGGAAGGTCGGTGAAGTTCATCGCGCGGACTCCAGCGTTTTGACGGCGGCAAGGATGGCGGCCTGGAT
>DAOLDN010000759.1:0-1242 GCA_035327385.1 Verrucomicrobiota bacterium
TGCTGTCTGCACTACGCTTCCACGGGCTGACCACCGAGAATCCCGCTGCGGTATGGATAGCAATTCCGCGTGGGGCACGGCCACCCAAGTCTGGCGCACCGGCTCTGCGCCCGGTGAGGTTCTCGGGGCAGATGATGACGGCGGGGATTGAACGGCACGACATTCAAGGCGTGAGCGTGCCGGTTTATTGCGTGGCCAAGACAGTGGCCGACTGTTTCCGCTTTCGGAATCGCATCGGGGTGAACATCGCCGTCGAGGCGCTGCGTGACGCTTGGCGGAACAAAAAGGTCACTGCTGACGAACTTTGGAAACACGCCAAAATCTGCCGGGTGCTGAACGTGATGCGCCCGTATTTTGACAGCCTCGCATGAAAAACCTCGCTGCCTCAGTCCATGCCCGGCTCGCCCAGCTTCGCGCCAAGACCGGCGAGGATTACAATGTGCTGTTAGTGCGCTTCACGCTGGAGCGGCTGCTGTATCGCCTCTCTCGCTCCCGCCACCGTGACCAATTCATCTTGAAAGGAGCGATGCTTTTCGCGGTTTGGGATTCAGCGCTGCACCGGGCTACCCGCGATTTGGATCTGCTCGGCTTTGGCCAGCCGACGCCAGAGCGGTTGACGGAGGTTTTTCGAGAATTGTGCGGAGTTGAAGTGGAAGCGGATGGAGTCGTCTATGATTCGCGTTCCGTGACCTGCGAGGACATTCGTGCCCAGGACGAATACGCCGGCATCCGAGTTAAGCTGCGCGCCACGATCGGCAACGCCGTCGTGCCGGTGCAGGTTGATGTGGGCTTCGGGGACGCGCTGCCAGTTGCGCCGGAGGAAATCACTTTCCCCGTCTTGCTGGACATGACCGCCCCAAAGTTGCGCGCCTACGCGCGTGAAACGGTGGTGGCCGAGAAATTTGAAGCGATTGTGAAGTTGGGGATGTTGAATTCGCGGTTCAAAGACTATTTCGACCTTCACTACCTCGCGCAGAGATTCCCGTTCGACGGTGAATTGCTGGCAAAATCAATTGCAGCGACCTTTGAGCGACGGGGCACGGCTCTTCCAGCAGTGTTGCCTGCGGGTTTGACACCGATGTTCAGTTCCGACCCGGCCAAGATGCGAGGCTGGCAGGCGTTTTGGCTGAAGACCGGCCTGAAAGGTGAATGTCCGACACTGGAAGACGTCTCATTACTGCTGGTGAAATTCTTGGAGCGCCCGTTGGAAGCTGCCTCAAAGAAAGAACCGCTGGCCGCGAC
>DAOLDN010000760.1:0-1240 GCA_035327385.1 Verrucomicrobiota bacterium
GAATTCCGGCTGGGGACGAACTACCTTGTCAGCACGAAGGTCACGCTGGAAAACACCACCCGTGGCGCGCTGACTTTGCCCGCCCAGGAATGGGTCATAGGCACTGCCACACCGATGAGCGCGGATGACGACGGCATGGCAGTGGGCCTGATGTGGTACGACGGCAAGAAGGAAAAGGACATCACCCAAGGTTGGTTTGAGAACAAGACGCTGGGCTGTTTCCCCGGCGTGCCGCGATCCGTGTATCGCGAGGGCCTGAGCAACGTCGTCTGGGCGTCCGTTCACAACCAGTACTTCACGATGGTCACCATGCCCAAAGTCCCGGCGGAACAGATTGTCTCCCGTCCCGTGGAACTGCCGGCAGACCTCAAACACAATCCGCAGCAGAAGGGATTTCAAACCGCGCTGCTCGTTCCCGCAATGACCCTCGCCGCAAACCAGTCGGTGGTGAACGAGTTCGAGGTATTCGCCGGACCAAAGGAATACCGCACGCTGGCCCGCATCGCGGCGCGTTTCCAGAACAACGTGGACCTCATCATGGGTTTCGGCGGTTTTTTTGGATTCTTTTCCAAGGGCCTGTTGCTCGGCATGAACTGGCTGCACAGCGTCTTCCACCTTTCCTACGCCTGGTCCATCATCGCCATCACCGTCATCATCAAAATCCTGTTCTGGCCACTCACAGCCGCCAGCACGCGCTCGATGAAACGCATGGCCGCGCTCCAGCCCCAGATGAAGGCGCTCCAGGAAAAATACAAGGAAGACCCCGCCAAGCTGAACAAGAAGATGATGGAGATGTGGAAGGAACACAAAGTCAGCCCCATCGGCGGCTGCCTTCCGATCATCATCCAGATGCCGGTGTTTATCGGATTCTTCTACATGATCCGCAGCGCCATCGAACTGCGCGGCGCAAGCTGGTTCTGGGTTGCGGACTTGTCCCGGCCCGACACGCTGTTCTACATCCCGGGCTTCGATTTTCCGTTCAACCTCCTGCCGTTGATCATGGGCGCAACGATGCTCTGGCAATCGCATCTCACCCCGCCGTCGCCGGGCATGGACCCCGTCCAGCAAAAGATGATGCGCTATATGCCGCTCATCTTCCTCGTTTTCCTCTACAATTTCTCATCCGGCCTCGCTCTCTACTGGACCGTCAACAACCTGTTGACCATCCTGCAAACCAAATTGACCAAGACGAAGGATCCCATCATTGCCGCTCCAGCCGCAGCTTCGCCATTGACGCACG
>DAOLDN010000761.1:0-1239 GCA_035327385.1 Verrucomicrobiota bacterium
GATCACCAGTCCGTTTGCCACGATCCGCAGGGCGCAAACGGCGGCAGCGGCGGGCGACACCGTTTATCTGCGCGGCGGCACGTATCTGCTGGACAACTCGCATCTCAGTGCCACGAACAATCCGTGGGCCATCGTCCACAACATGAACAAGAGCCGGATCAGCTACGTTGCGTATCCGGGTGACGCGAGGCCGGTGTTTGATTTTTCAAACGTCAAACCCGCCGGCTATCGTGTGACGGCGTTTCTGATCACTTCCTCCGCCAACGACTGCGTCTTCAAGGGCTTCGACGTCGCGGGAGTGCAGGTGACCATCAAGGCCGGCGAGGCCGGCAACACGCAGTCGGAATGTTTCCGTGTCAACGGCGGCAGCCGGAACCTCTTTGAACAACTGGTGATGCGCGACGGCATGGGCGTCGGCTGGTATCTGACCTCCGGTTCGAGCAACCTCGTGTTGAACTGCGACGCCTACAACAATCGCGGCCTCGACAGTCTTTCCATTGGCAACGTGGACGGTTTTGGAGCGCATCCGAATTCGGTCAACGGCAGGGGCAACGTCTTTCGCGGCTGCCGCGCGTGGTTCAACAGCGACGACGGCTTCGATCTCATCAATTCGTTCGCCGCCGTGACCATTGAGGATTGCTGGTCGTTCTTCAACGGTTACTTCACCAACTTCGCCAGCAGCGGCGGCGACGGGCACGGTTTCAAATCCGGCGGTTACGGTGTCTCCGGCAGTTCATTTCCGACGCCCATCCCGCGCCACGTCACCCGGTTTTGTCTCGCGGTGCGGAACCGGGTCAGCGGATTTTACGCCAACCACCATTTGAACGGCCTGGACTGGATTCACAACACCGCCTTCCAGAACAACGTCAACTTCAACATGCTTTGCAGCACCAACAACACAAGCGTCACGCACGACGTTCCGGGTTTCAATCACCTGATGAAAAACAATCTCGGCTTCCGCGCGAGATCAGGAACGGAGGTTTCCAATCTCGGCCCACCGACGACCAACGACATCACGTTCAACTCCTTCACGCTGCCCATCACGGTTTCCAGCAACGGTTTCATGTCGCTGGACGAATCACTGCTGACAGCGCCGCGTCAACCGGACGGCAGCCTGCCTTACATCGCGTTCGCGCAACTGGCCGGCGGCAGCCCGATGCTGGACGCGGGAACAAATGTCGGATTTGCGTTCGCCGGCGCATCGCCGGACCTGGGCGCTTTTGAATACGGACTGCAACC
>DAOLDN010000762.1:0-1229 GCA_035327385.1 Verrucomicrobiota bacterium
CGCTGGTTACTGGCTGGCGCGTCGTGGAATGCGCGGACCGTTGACGCGCTGGATGGAACGGCGCGGCTGGAGGGTGCCGCAATTGTCAGATGGAGATGAGACCCTTGCGATTCTGATGTTACGCGTGACTCCGGGAATTCCGCTGTGCGTACAGAATTATCTTCTGGGACTGGCGGAGGTGAGGTTTGGCCGGTATTTGCTGTTGTCGCTTCCGGCGCAAGCGGCATACGCGCTGGCGTTCGTGTGGCTTGGTAATTCGCTCGCGTCGAGCGGGGTCTGGCGGCTGGCGCTGGGAGTCGCGGCGTTGACGGGGCTTGTGTTGCTGGTTAGCCTGCTTCGGCGCTGGTTGAGCCGGCGCGCATCCGAAGCGGCGACCGTCACCACACCGTTGATGAAATCATGACCGCGACAAAAACAACAGTTCCCTCCGCGCCTCCGTTGAAGCTTCTGAGCGTGGTGATTCCCGCTCGCGACGAGGAGGGCTGCATCGCGGCCACCGTCGAGCATCTGCATCTGGAGCTTTCGATGAACGACGTTCCGCACGAGATCGTCGTGGTGGACGACGGCAGCCGGGATCGCACCTGGGAGATTTTGCAGCAGTTGACCCGGACGAATTCCTCCCTGCGACCGGTGAAGAACGAAGGGTTGCACGGCTTTGGCCGGGCCATCATCTGCGGCATAGATTCGGTGAACGGCGACGCGGTGGTGGTGATGATGGCTGACGAGTCGGATGATTGCCGGGATGTGGTGCGTTACTGGAAGCTGTTGAACGAGGGCTGGGACTGCGTGTTTGGCAGCCGATTTCTGAAGGGCGGCGGCGTGATTGATTATCCGTGGCTCAAACTGCGCATCAACCGGCTGGCCAATTTGTTCATCAAGGTGCTTTTCAAGATCGGCCTCAATGACACGACCAACGCGTTCAAGGCCTATCGAAAATCCACGCTGGATGGTTGTCGTCCGTTCATGGCTCCACATTTCAATCTCACTGTGGAACTTCCGCTGAAGGCCATCGTGCGGGGCTACTCCTGGACGGTGATTCCGATCACGTGGCGCAACCGCCGCGTGGGCGAGGCAAAACTCAAAATCAAGGAGATGGGCAGCCGCTATTTGTTCATCGTGGCGTACGTGTGGCTGGAGAAATACTTCAGCCGGGGCGATTACAAAAAACCACGGCAACAATCGCCGGCGGCTGTTGAAACACCAAGGATTTCAGCCCAGCCGGAGGAAGC
>DAOLDN010000763.1:0-1224 GCA_035327385.1 Verrucomicrobiota bacterium
TAAGCCATGACCACAGAATGAGGGCGACCTTGTGTGGCTTGCTCAGACGCGTGGGACTTTGGCCGAAAACGTTGAACTCCTGCCGCTCCAATTTCAGCAAGAGACGCCAATAGACCGAACCCATCAGCTCGGCGGCGACCATGGAACGGCGGTCTTCGCCGGGCAACGTTTCGCGCGCCAGACGGTAGAAATTCCGCGCGCGCGCCGACATGCTCACGGCCATTTCGCGGTATCGAGGTGTGTATTCGGAGTGCAGAATTTCCCGCTCGGTAACGTTGAAACGCTTGAGTTCGTCGAGCGGAAGGTAAATGCGTCCGCGTTCGGCATCGGTCCGGACGTCGCGCAAAATGTTTGTGAACTGGAGCGCCTTGCCCAGATGCACGGCGTAATCGCGGCAGGCGGAGTTTTTGTAGCCGAAAATTTCAATGCTCAACAACCCGACGACCGACGCGACGCGATGGCAGTAGAGTTCGAGTTGCTCGTAGTTGTCATAACGCCTGGTGTCGAGGTCCATCTCGCAGCCCCTGATGAGTTCGTCGAAAAGGTCGAAGCGAAGACGGTATTTCTGAATGACGGGCTGCAACTCCCGGTTGACAGGGAATTGCGGCGTTTCGCCGGAACAGGCGCGTCTGGCGTCGTCGCGCCAGGCGGCCAGTTGCAGGCGGCGTTGTTCGGTGTGGACCGATTCGTCGTCGGCCACGTCGTCCACCTCGCGGCAGAAGGCGTAAAGGGCGGACATGGCGTCGCGTTTTTCACGCGGCAGCATGATGAAGGCGAGCGCGAGGTTGGAGGCGCTCTTTTTTGTGATCGCCCTGCTTTGCTGCATGGCAGCTATTGGGTTTTCGGCCGCGAAGGCGGACTGGGAGGATTGTCCTCCCGCACCGGCGGCAGACCACCGGTCTGGGCAAGGGTGGGATTCATGGGCCTTTCCACCCGGCGACGGCGATGAGGGTGGTGGCGGTGAGAGTGGCCGTGATGATTCTGACTGGGGTTCGGCTGTTCGGAACTGGATCTCTGGGAGCGGTGTTTTTTGCGTTTGCTGGGACGGAATCGGTCATGGAAAGCCACCGCGATGATGACGAGAATGATGGTAACGGCGAGCAGCGAGGCCAGAAGGATGAGGCGATCATGGGAGGCCGTGCTCATGGAATGGCTGATGAGCGGGTCGTCAATGGGAGATGGAGCCGCCGCCGCAATCGTCCATACGGTCCAACGGCGGGGTTT
>DAOLDN010000764.1:0-1209 GCA_035327385.1 Verrucomicrobiota bacterium
CTGTGAGCCGTGCGGGCAACGACACTGAAAGAATCACTCACCGCCGCCTGGGGGGTGCTTGGAATAACATCAACATTCGCGATGCAGGTTTGGCAGATGATGACAAGGCAGCATGGAATCAGAGTTCTCTTCATAACGATGGTCTTCCAATTCGCGAGACGTCGCGAACCGTGGCGGGACATTTCCGCCCGGACGGGCGCTGGGAGTGGACAACGATCTGACCGTGAACTCTGAAGCACGAACCAGAGAACCTCGAAGACACGACTTTGGCGCTTGTCTTCATTGCCCGGTGAGCGACTTGATGAACCACGCGGTTCAACAAATCGCACCGTATTCAAGCATGAATCGTATCCCGGTGGAATGGAATATCCTATGGAATTCAAGACACATCCGGCCGATTCCACTGCAACGCCGAATTCGACCGTGACGGTCAATCAACTGGAGTCCACGCTTCAACGTGTTCTGAGCCAACCGTGCATTTCAACCTGGAATGGAGGCCGTCTCGCCCCAGCAGGACAGGTGTCGCGCCTGTCTCCATTCGTTTCGAATCTGCCGACTGAAAATCTTCTTGGATTCGCTCCGGTGCTGTCTTCAAATCTTCCGCCGAAGCGGGGATTTTTTTGAAGATGGAGACAGGCGCGACGACTGTCCTACGCCGTTCCATTTCAACGCGCGCCGCTCTTGAGCTGTTCAAAAGCCGAGATGCGTTCCTGTGCGCGCGCGGCGATTCCGTTCAGTTTCTCCACCTGTTCGGCCTGCGCTTGACGGACCTGATCGAGTGCGGCTTTCAATTCACTTTCGGGCGCGTTGTTTTGGGACAACTGCGTGAATCGTTCCTCGGCGGCCTTCACTTTCGCCTGCATTTCCGTGGCGGTGTCCATGAACTCCTTTGCCGCTGCCTCGCGGATGATGCGCCGTCCGTCGTCCAGCGACACGGAAGCCGCATCGGGAATCAGCTTCTGGACTTCACCGCGCGTGGCAGGGTCAACGGGTGTGGAGGAAGCAGCCGCCGGCGGCGCCGGTTGCGGACTGGAAACGCGCGCGATGATTCTCGTCAGGTCGAATTCCAGCGCGTCTGCCCAGTCCGGGGACAATCGCGGGATGGATTCCTTGCGACCTTCGCCTATCACTGCGATGCCGAGATAGCACGGGTCGCCCTTTTCAAGATTGAACGGGCTGATGCCGTCGGCAGAGGCGGCCTTCATGTCG
>DAOLDN010000765.1:0-1208 GCA_035327385.1 Verrucomicrobiota bacterium
GATGATCCACGACGGCTTGTTCCGCTATGTGCTCCACTGGCCGGAGTATCTCGTGTTCATTTTCTACGCGATTGCATTTCCGGTGTTTCTGTTCCGCCATCGGCAAATCATCCTGTCGCAAACGGAATACTGGATCCTGGGACTGGGATTTTTTCTAGCGGGCTTGTCCGTGACCATGGATCTCAAGCTGCTTCCTGGGAGCATCGATCTGGAGGATGGTTGCAAACTGTTCGGCATGGCGGCGTATGCCTACTATTGGATCTTCACGGCAAAAGACATGGTCGCGCGGACGGTGACGGACGAATCAAAGCCCCCGGTTCGTTGAATGAAAAGTGTCAGCCCTCCGGACGCCACAGATGTTTTCCGTCAAAGATGAAAATTGACAGTCCCGCAACGGCGGAAACAATCCGTCACAAGCGATGCCGTTGCATCCGGTAAAAATATGAATCCAGAAATCCTCGAGGGCATTTCAAGCGCGTTGCAGAGCGAGCGGTCGCCCGGCCGCAAACTGCTCGACGCAAGTTGCGCCGCCGGCGAATCGTCGGTCGCATACCGCTCCATGGGTTTTGAGGTCACGGCGTCGAATTATGATCCGTCCGAGTTCAAGGTGGCGGACATGACCTGCCGGCGTGTGGATTTGAACGAGCCGTGGCCGTTCGCAGACGAGAGTTTTGACGTGGTGGTGTTGCAGGAGGTGGTGGAGCATCTGGAAAACATCCCCTACATCTTTCGTGAAGCCCGCCGCGTCCTCAAGCCGGGCGGCTGCTTCATTTTCAGCACGCCGAACATGCTGAACTGGACCTCGCGGCTGCGCTTCCTCGGCACGGGCTTTTACATGGGACGCAAAAATCCATTGCGCGTCAGCACGCCGCCGGGCAACGCCCCCAACTGGCACATCCTGCCCTTCCACATCTATCATTGGCTCAGCTTTCACTACGGCCTGCGCATCGAGACGGTGATCGGCCAGCGCAAGCGGATGCATGCTTTCCTGTTGGGCGTGCTGCTTTACCCGTTCACGGCGCTTTACACGTATCGTTGGTGGGTTTCATCACAGAAGAATCCGGAACAACGCGCCTACAATCTCGACCTCTGGCGACATCTCTTCAGCAGTGAACTCCTCCTGTGCAACACCATCGTGGTCAAGTTGCGCAAGGGGGAGATGCCAGAAAAAAAAGGACCCGGCCGCCGCCGATGACGGTCACGCCCTG
>DAOLDN010000766.1:0-1205 GCA_035327385.1 Verrucomicrobiota bacterium
TGGCGACGAACCTCGTCACGTTGCTGGTGACGAACACGATTCCCGTGTTTGAAACGAACCTAGTGCAAGTGCCGTTCACCAACCTGGTCGTGAAGCCCGCAGCGCTGGCAACGATCGAGGCAACCGGGAGCGTGGTGAACACGTTCCTGCCCGGTATCGGCAGCGTCGTGGCGCTGTTGCTTGGTGGCTTTTACCACGGTTACCGCCAGGTGCGGAATCGCAAGGTGAACGAAGCCTTGGTGCAAGGTGTGGAAACGGCGCGGGCGATTCTGGAGACGACGCCACAGGGTCAGTCCGCCGATGCGCAGTTCGTGAAGTGGCTGATGGAGCACCAGAAGGAGGCGGGCGTGTTTACTACCGTCGCGGGTCTGGTGGACACGCTGGCAGACAATCCGGCCGCCAAGCTGACAGCAGAAGAGATTGCGGCGCGAGTGAGGAAGGCGCAGGTCAGCGGCGTCATCTGACTGGTGTTGTCACCGTGGCCGTAGCCAAGTGGCTTGTCGAACGATGCGAACCAGCCCGGTGGATGGTGACCTACCACTGCGTCTATTTCCGGGACGCCGGGACTTCGAGAAAGATAAATTCCTGATTCAAACTCTGGCGCTCAACGCGGAGACGCGGGCGGTCTTGCAGGTGGGAAATGTTGAACGTGTCCAGAGCGATAGGGAACAAGGCGGGATGGCTGCAAAGTTCGGAAAAAGCGATTTGAGTCTTGTCGCGTGAAATCAGAACCGCCTCGGCCAGCCACGCGAGTTGGTCGCCGTTGTGGGGACGGATGAGTTTCGTCAACTGGTAGACGCCGCGCTGCTTCGTTTCGGTCACGACACCCCAATCCAGAAAGCTGCTGATGTCGTATTGGGTGATGCGTTTGACGAAAGCGCGGTCGCCGTGCTGCTCGCGAATGCGACGCAGAACATCGCCGACATGAGCCTCCTTTTGGAGTTTGAGCAAGCGCCCCAGTGTTTCGGCAACCGTGCCGACGAAGGGGTAGGCGGCCATGCACATACCCCAATGCAGGAGCAGGCGCGTGGCGGGTGAATCCTGTTTGCGATAGAGACGAAGCGCGTCGTCGCGCAGCGGCAGGCAGTAATCTGGCGGCGTGAACCAGACCCGTTTCAAAGCCGCCTGCACCTTGCGGATGGCTTCCGGGCCGGGGTTGTGCGCGGCGATTTCCCTGGCGAGCGTTTTTTGGACTTCCTCGAACG
>DAOLDN010000767.1:0-1200 GCA_035327385.1 Verrucomicrobiota bacterium
CCCGCCGCCCGCCGATGCCGCGGCGCGATTGCTTGCGGACGAAATCATCGCGGGCCGGCTGCAACTGCCGAACTGGGACACCAATGTCGAGCAATGGTTGCTGCGGTTGCGGCTGCTTTGCCAGCATTGCCCGGAATTGCAATTGCCGCCGCTCACCGACGAGGACCGCAAGCACGTCATCGAACAGCTTTGCCACGGCGCGGCGAGCTACAAAGACATCAAGGAACGGGAAGTGAAGCCGGTCGTCATGTCCTGGCTGTCACACGCCCAACGCGAGTTGCTGGACAAAAACGCACCGGAGCGATTGACGCTCTCGAACGGAAAGACTCCCAAGGTTTCCTACGAGGCCGGCAATCCACCGCACGTTTCGGTGCGCATTCAGGAACTTTACGGCGTGACGCAGACTCCAAAAATCGCGATGGGCCGCGTGCCGGTGGTGGTCCACATTCTCACGCCGGGCATGAAACCGATCCAGGTGACATCCGACCTTGCGAATTTCTGGAAGGAACATTATCCGCGGATCAAATCGGAATTACAGCGGCGCTATCCGAAGCACGAATGGCGGTGAACGCGACGCGGACGATTGAGATTGCATCGCGACACGGAATCAGGACGATGAAACGGGAAACGTCATGAAAGGCAGAAAATTTCTTGAACCGCCGCCGCTGACGCCGCTGCGCATGGCTCTGGCGCTGGGCCTGGCAATGGTGGCGGACGGATTGCAGATGGCGCTCGGCCCCTTGGGCTGGGTGGGCGCGGTGCAGGTCATTGACGTGGTCGCCGCGATCGCGACGTTTTGCATCCTCGGTTTTCACATCCTGCTGTTGCCGACGTTTGTGGTGGAATTGTTTCCCATCGTGGACATGCTGCCGACGTGGACGGGCTGCGTTGCGGCCGTGATTGCGCTGCGTAAAAGGGAGAGCCGCATCGAGTCGGCCAAGGATGTGACGCCCGCGAAAAGCGAAATCAAAGACGCGACGAAAAAAGAGCAGGACGTCTCATGAATCGCGGACAGAACGTTCAACATTCGACATCGAACACCCAACAACCCGGAAACGTTGCTGCCACTCGCTTGGATGTTCGATGTTGGGCATTGAATGTTGAACCCGAACTCCGAAACTGCGCCGCAATGAAGTAGCGCAGATTGGCAGTCTGCCGTGTCGCCGATTGGCAATCGGCGGGGCGGGTTGCGGAGAGCAG
>DAOLDN010000768.1:0-1198 GCA_035327385.1 Verrucomicrobiota bacterium
CCCGGTCCAAAGCCGGCTGCAAGCCGGCGCTCCGCACCAAAATGAGAATTGCTGTGGAATTTGCCAGATGCGTTGACAACTGTCGGTCGCCCAACGATGATGCCCACCGTCACACGCATGTATCGCTCCTGGCAATGGTGTTTTGTTGCCGGTTTGCTGGCGTCCCACGCGCCAGAACTCCAAGCCCAGATTCCCGCATTTCCCGGCGCGGAGGGCGCGGGGGCGGAGGCCAGCGGCGGGCGCGGTGGAACGGTTTATCGCGTCACGAATCTTAACAAGAGCGGCGCGGGCAGTCTGGCGGATGCGGTGAGCCAGCCCAATCGCATCATCGTGTTCACGGTGTCGGGCACGATTGACATGGGCGGTGGCGTGCCGGGCGTGGAGAAGAACCTCAACATCACCGTCCCCAATCTCACCATCGCCGCGCACACCGCGCCAGGCGAAGGCATCACGTTGCGCAATTCCGACCTCTACCTGCGCGGCGGTTCAAGCAACATCATCGTGCGCCACTTCCGCTCGCGTCGCGGCATGGTGGCCGTGGGCAATACCGGCGATGCCATGACCGTGCGCTCGCAGGAGGGCGAGCCGTTGCTGGCGAATGTCATTTTCGATCATTGCACGGCGATGTGGGCCACGGACGAAAATCTCACGGCCTACGGCAACATTGACAAGCTGACCGTGCAGAATTGTCTGGTGGCCGAGGCGCTGGATTATCTGAACCCCGGCCATTCCTCGGGCGCGGGCGATCCGGGATCGCATCATGCCTACGGCGGCATTTTGGGCGGCGTCGCCGGCGGGCACACGACGGTTCATCATTCACTTTACGCGCATCATCGCTGGCGCGTGCCGCGTTCGACGGGCGCGGACACGTTCCTTTTGGATTTCCGCAACAACGTCATCTACAACTGGACCAACAATATCGTCGGCACCACGGCGCGCGACGAGGCGATGCGCATTCATCTGGTCAACAACTATTACAAATACGGCCCGAACACGCCCGCGAGTTTCCGCGACGACATCTTTGAATTCCGCGGTCTGACCGGAAACAAGATGTTCGCCGACGGCAATTTCATTTTCGGCAGCGCAGCGCACACCGCCAGCAACTGGCTCGCGATGGCCTACAACGACGGCCTCACCGAAGCCACGATGCGCGTGAACACGCCGTTCCCGTTTCCGCCGGTGACGACGCACGCGGCCA
>DAOLDN010000769.1:0-1173 GCA_035327385.1 Verrucomicrobiota bacterium
TGGATACGGCGCGCGCGCTGGCGGTTGCGGAACGAAAGTTCGATCATTGGGAGGACGCTCGATGTTCCTCGTAGGCCGTGATAATGCGTTGCACGAGCGGATGGCGAACGACGTCGCGCTTGCCGAATTCAATGACGGCGATGCCCTCGATGTGTTTCAACGCGCGGTGCGCCTCCAGCAGCCCGGAGCGTTTCTGGGGTGGCAGGTCAATCTGCGTCTCGTCGCCGGTGATGACCGCCTTTGAGCCGTGGCCGAGCCGAGTGAGGAACATCAACATCTGCTCCGTCGTGGAGTTCTGCGCCTCGTCCAGGATGATGAACGCGCTGTTCAACGTGCGGCCCCGCATGTAGGCCAGCGGGGCGATTTCAATCGTGTTGCGCTCCGTATGTTTCTGGATTTCCTCGGCGGGCAGCATGTCGTGCAAAGCGTCGTGCAACGGTCGCAGATAGGGCAGGATTTTTTCGTAAAGGTCGCCCGGCAAAAACCCCAGCGCCTCGCCCGCCTCGACCGCGGGCCGCGTCAGAATGATTCTCGACACCGAACCTTCGCGCAACGCCGCCAGCGCCATCGCCACCGCCAGATACGTCTTGCCCGTGCCGGCAGGGCCGATGCCGAACGTGACGTCGTGCTTGCGGATGGCTTCCAGATATTTCTTCTGGCCGACGGTCTTTGCGACGACTCCCGGCTTTTTGTCGTGAGTGTGGACTCGGTCGCTGATCAATTCCTTGAGCGTGGTGACGCCCTCGTGTTTGACGACGTTGAGCGCGTGGGTGAAATCGCGGTTGCGAACGGATGCTCCGGATTTGAGCAGGCTTTCCAATGACGCGAACAAATGTTTGGCGCGTTCGACGTCCGCGGCGTGGCCGTCGAGCTTGATCCAGCCGTCGCGGACGGTGGCTTTGACGCCGAGGTCGGCCTCCAGCAACTGGAGGTTGCGCGTGTCGTTGTTGAACAACTGCTGGGCGACGCGGGCGTTGTCGTAATGGAGGGTTTCGGAGGCCATGCGGGAATTCAGGATTGAAGATGGCGAATTGCGATCACGACTGCAACGCGGCCCTCAGTCTGGCGGCGGTATCGGTCAACGCCTCCGGCACGATGCTCGTCTGCGAGAGCACCGGCATGAAGTTGGTGTCGCCCAGCCAGCGTGGGACGATGTGGATGTGCAGATGCTCG
>DAOLDN010000770.1:0-1168 GCA_035327385.1 Verrucomicrobiota bacterium
TCTACTTCCAGCGCGTTACGTTCCCGGTGCAGTGCTGGGTTGCTTGCGGGCGTCCACCACAGTTCGCGCCGCGCATCCCGTGGTGGCAGCCGTTCGTCTGGCGGTGGCTCGTCCTCACCGGCTGGGTGCGTCCGTCGCGCCGCCGCGAGTATCCCGTTTGAGTCATTTCGCGGTTCACTGCGCCTGACGGCGCAACCATGCAACCAACGGCTGCTGGTTCTTCTGCCGGTTTACAGGATTGCTCCATGCCAGAAACTCACGCCTACCAAAAGACACCGACAGCTTGCCACGCCAAACTTCGAGACCCGGATTTTCTCCCACCACTTTTGCGCTCTCCACTACCGCATCGCAGCGTGTTGTCACGGTTTCAAACACCGTTCGCCCGTCGAGCAGTAATCGTGCGTTCGGTGGAAGTTGCTTCAGCGTTGCGGTAAACTTTGGAAAGCACTTGTTGATCAGGCTTGTTTTCGCTTCCCCGTCGAGCTTGCCCCATTCCCGCCAGGTCGCACACGCCACGAGATCGAGATGCACCGCCGTTCCTGTCACGTAGGCACAATTCATTTTCGCCGCATTGATCACGCCTTGCAGCACTTTGAACCATGGATGCGGTTCTCGCTCGTCCGTCGCAAAATAATTCTTTCGGGCCTCCGTCATCCGTTGTGCTTGCACCCCGGTAATTTCCCCGCGTTTTTCTACACCCGCATCCATGACCACGGGCAATCGTTCGCCAGTATTTCGCCAGACCAACTCTTTTGTCACAAACTCAGTCCAGGATGGATTCAACCCGACGGTTGCAATTTGCGCGGCCTCGATTTTTCCAAACCACGGCACGGGAATCGCCTGCCACATCACACAGGCATTTGCCGCACTGTCGAAACAGTCCATGCATTGCTCCACGCAACTTTGCTTTGCCATAACGGCATTCTCCTTGAATTACTTCCTCCACGCCAGTCTTCGCGCTCCATTCAACCGTCTCGACCATTCGACTGTCACTTGGCAATTCGGAACACAGGCAACCAGGTGAAGTCGGTTGTCGCTGACAATTTGAACACGCCTTGAACTTCGGTCGCCCTCGAAAGACAAAGTGTGCTCGCTTCGCTCGAATTGAAATTGGTTCGCGCTGTGCGATGCTCGCGTGCTCAGCAACCACGAGGCGCGCAACCATTGT
>DAOLDN010000771.1:0-1164 GCA_035327385.1 Verrucomicrobiota bacterium
TGGTGGCTTTGAGGATGACTTCCGCGCCGATTTCGTTGGCGCGCAACGCGGCCGCCGTGTCCGTGGAGAAATAAGGATTGCCCGTGCCACCGCCGAAGATGACCACCCTGCCCTTTTCCAGATGACGAACGGCGCGACGGCGAATGAACGTCTCTGCGATCTGGGCCATGGTGATGGCGCTCTGCACGCGGGTGGGGACGCCCATTTTTTCGAGCGCGTCCTGTAATGCCAGCGCGTTGATGATCGTCGCCAACATTCCCATGTAATCGCCCGTGGCGCGTTCGATGCCGCGTTCGCTGCCGGAAAGTCCCCGGAAAATGTTCCCGCCACCCACCACGACGACCACCTGCACGCCGAGGTCGCGCACTTCGCGGATTTGTTCGGCCATGCTGCGGACGGCCTTCGGGCTGATGTTCAATCCGTCCTCGCCGCCGAGGGCTTCGCCGCTGAGTTTGAGCAGTATCCGTTTGTATTTGGGCTTGGAGCTTTTCTTCATGCTATTGGGCATCAATCCCGGTTCATTGCGAGAAAGCAAAGTATCCACGCAACCGGCGACCGGGGACGTGTCAACTCTTCCAGTCGAAGGCCTTCTTCTTGAACTCGTAAACAAGGCCCACGACCAGCATGGCGATAAAGAACATCATTCCGCCGAAAACAGCGTCGCGCGTGGCGGGGTCCGCGACCAGTTCCTTGAACACCACCGCCCACGGATACATGAACACGACTTCGATGTCGAAAAGGATGAACAACATCGCCACGAGATAGAATTTCACGGACATGCGCGGAGCGCCTTCGCCCACCGGCAACATGCCGCACTCGTAGGCAGTATCCTTGATCTTGGAGCGCGCGCCGCGTTTGCCGAGAATCATGGACATGGCAACCATCCCCCCCGTGGCCGCGATCGCCAGCACGAAAAGAATCAGAACCGCGATGTATTGCAGGAGCTGCGAATCTTCCATGCCGCGAGGTTAGAAACACCACCAGCCGTTGACAAGCCGATTTCAGGCGACAGCACATCGTCGGAGGCGAAAACTTCCCCGACGGAGCGCGACCGGTCCCCGGTCGCAGCGCTTGAATGGCGGGATGACCATTGAAACATCGAAGCCTGTCTCCACGCCGGCATGCTGCGGGCCGGGACCCTCCGCGTTCCGAGCCGATCCCCCG
>DAOLDN010000772.1:0-1139 GCA_035327385.1 Verrucomicrobiota bacterium
CGACTCCCAACGACAACAGTGCGCGGCCCAACGCCACCAGTTCGTCGCCGTTGGGAGAATAGGGCGGGCGTTGCTCGATGCGGATCCGGATCTCGATCAGCAGGCGGTTGGCCGCGTCAAAATCGTTGTTGTAAAGCGCCGCATCCCGGGCCAACAAACGCATTCCGATGCTGTCGGAACGCTCGGCAACGCCCAAAGCCGCGTTTGTGTAAGCTTCCGGATAACGACCAACGGCCAGCAGCGATTCGATCAAGAGCATCCGCCAGTCCTCGCGCTGATTGCCGCGAGCATCCGCCATTTGTTGCGCTGTCCTGATGGCTTCGTCGTAATTCCCGCGCAACATGTGATCGCGCACGTCGCTCACGCTTTGCGCGCCGGCCGTCCCAGCAACCAACATCAACGACAGGCAACCAGTCAGAAGGCACACGACATCAACCAGCGTACTGCTAAAAGTTTTGTTCCGGACGGGCATTTTATCGCACAGGCTCTTACACCCATTTCCGCCCCGGGGCAATGCACTTTCCATTTTTACCGCCATCAAACGAACAATCCATCCAACTGCGCTCATCCGTTTGCTCTTTTGACGACATCACATCGCCTGCGATCACACACTCCGTAAATCAGCTTCAAACTCAATCACGTTTTCGCGACCGGCGGCGCTCTATCGTCTTGTCTGGCTTTCCAGCATCTTGCGCCATTTCTTCTGGCCGTTGTTGACGATGCTGCCGGGCAACGTGGTGAGATAATCGTAACCCAAACGGTTCTCCGCAGCCATCGCCGCGAACGAATCGTAAATCACACCGTCACGACCCGGAAATACCGGCGTGCTGTTGGTCAGATTGTAGAACCGCGCCCAATAAACCTCCGTGGACGCCGCATCCAGCACGTAGGTTGTTTTGCCATTCACGTTGGTCCGCGCAAGCCCCGTGATTTTCACGTCCTCCAACCACGCCAGGCCGCCTTGCACTGACAGGATGATTTCCGGCCTGAGCTTGGTGATGCTCATGAGAAACTCCACGATGCGCGCGCTCTCCAATCCGCTCAACGTCACCGGCTCCATCTTGCGTGCCGCCGCCGGTTGCAGCGTCAGCGCATCATACTGCGCGCACCACGCGGTTTTCTTTCCGCCCTGAACAACC
>DAOLDN010000773.1:0-1131 GCA_035327385.1 Verrucomicrobiota bacterium
TGCTCATCACATCGCGCGTGTGACCGGTGATCTGGAGAGTGTTGTGATCGAGAATAGCCGTGAGGTTGTCCAATTTGTAATGCGCGGCGGCAAGCCCGGCCTCCCAGTTTGAGCCTTCGGCCAGTTCGCCGTCGCCCAACAGCGTAAAGACGCGATACGGCGCGCGATCCATCTTCGCCGCGAGCGCCATGCCGATACAAATGGGCAATCCGTGACCGAGCGCGCCGGTGTTCATCTCCACACCGGGAATGTGCCGCGTGGGATGGCCGACGTAATGCGATTGATAATGGCAGACGGTGTCCAGGTCGGAGGCCCGGAAAAAGCCGCGGTCGGCGAGCACGGCGTAGAGCGCCTCGACGCAATGGCCCTTGCTCTGGACGTAGCGGTCGCGTGTCGGGCAGGTGAACGTCTGCGGCGAGACGTTGAGCACGCGGTTGTAGAGGACGTTCAGGATGTCCAGGCAGGACAACCCGCCGCCGGTGTGGCCTGCGCCGGCGTTGACAATGAGCCGCAACATCGCGCGCCGCAGCGCGAAGGCTTTCAGTTGAAGTTCGTGGTTGGTCATTTGAAATGCTCTGAAAGTATTGCCCAGCGCTCGTGATCCTTCCAGCGACCGCGAACTTTTATGAGGCGACGCGAAAAACCTTCGCGGACAAAGCCGCATTTCTTCACGAGCGCAATGGAGGCCCGATTGCCTGGCTGAATGTTGGCTTCCAGCCGGTGCAATTTGAGTTTTTGAAAAGCCTGCTTCAACACTAGCAACAGGCCCGCGCACATCAGTCCCCGGCCAGCATAAGGCGAGAAGGCGTAGTAACCGAGTGACGCGCTTTGAAAGTTTCCCCGAATGACGTCATTGATGTTGATGACTCCGGCGATGTCGCCGGAATCCCGATGGATGACCAGAAATCTGTAGTGCCGATCTTCGGAGGCGCGCTTCAGGTAGCTGGCAAACTGCTTTGGAGTTTTCGCTCGTGGCGTAATCCACGAACCATGCAAGGCGTGGCTGCGACGGACTGCTGCAAGAAACTCCGCGCAGTCGTCCATTGTCGGTGGACGGATGACGACCGGTGATTTTGGCGTTGTGCGCTTCACGCTTTGGAATCCAATGTCTTTTCGCCGGAGATGAACCAC
>DAOLDN010000774.1:0-1115 GCA_035327385.1 Verrucomicrobiota bacterium
ACGAGCGTCGCCATCGAGCGTTGGATGCGTTTGATTTAGTCGCGCGGAATGCCCTGTTCGTCGCGCTTGAAGAATTCCGGAACGACCTGTTCGGTGAGCACTTTGTAAAGGTTCGCGCTGTCCACGCGGTCCTGTTCCTCGACGGATTGAGAGTGGGTGTCGTCGCCGATGGCGAATCCGTTGGTGCCGTCGTAGCCTTCGCGCCACCAGCCGTCCATGATGCTCATACCGAGGCAGCCGTGGCAGCCGGCCTTCATGCCGCTGGTGCCGGAGGCTTCCAACGGACGGCGGGGATTGTTGAGCCAGATGTCGCAGCCGGAAACCATCATTCGCGCGACGTGAACGTCGTAGTTCTCAATGAACACGAGGTTGCCCTTGAGTTCGCTGTATTTGCTGAGGTGGATGACTTTTTGGATGAACGCCTTGCCCGCGTCGTCGCGGGGATGCGCCTTGCCCGCGAACACGAACTGGATCGGTTTGCTCTTGTCGTGCGCGAGTTTGACGATGTTCTCGAACTGCTCGAAAATCAGCGGGGCGCGTTTGTAGGTGGCGAAACGGCGCGCGAAACCAATGGTCAACGCGTCCGGATTGAGCAAGTGGTCAAACGCAATGAAGTCACCCTCGGCCAGTCGCTGGTGCTGGATGAGCAGGCGGCGACGCGTGAATTCGATCAATTCACGACGCAGTTTGTAGCGCAGCGCCCAGAGTTCTTCGTCGCTGACAAAGGTCGGGTCGGCCATGCGTGCCCAGAATTCGGGCGTGTTGATGTCGGCAGTCCAGTCGGAGTTGCAGGCGTCTTCCGCTCCGCCGTTGCATTTCTTGCGGAGGAAACGGCGGACGGTGCCCTTCATCCAGCCAAGCAAATGGATGCCGTTGGTGATATGGCCGATGGGCACTTCCTCGATTTTCTTTCCGGGATAGAGGCATTGCCACATTTCGCGGCTGACCTGGCCGTGAAGTTCGCTGACTCCGTTGGCGGCGCGGGAGAGTTTCAGGGCCAGAACGGTCATGCAGAACGGCTCGTGTTTGTCGTCCGGTTTCACGCGGCCAAAGGCCATGAGCTGATCGTGATTGAGCTTGAGCGTGCTCTCGAACTTGTTGGCCACGTAACGCAT
>DAOLDN010000775.1:0-1055 GCA_035327385.1 Verrucomicrobiota bacterium
AAATCCTTTCCCTCCGGCCTGGGTTCGCCGCAATCCAACACCTGATGCGCGGACAACAAACCGATCTGCCGGTCGCGATGACGGAAATGATGCCGCCCTTCGAGCGCCTCGACCTTGTCCGCCGGCAGTTTGATGGCGTTGGTGATCTGTGTGAGGGGGATGGCGTAGGGTTCGCCGCTGATCTCGACGAGCAACGTGCGCACGACGGACAACGTCAGCGGCAGTTGCAGTTGAAACTTTGTTCCCTGTCCGCGTTGTGTGGACACGCGGACTCCGCCCCGGACGCTGCGGGCCAGATTTTGCACGATGTCCAGGCCGACACCGCGGCCCGAAATCTCCGTGACCGTTTCCTTCATCGTGAAGCCCGGCAGGAAGAGGAACTCCAACAGTTCGGCCTCGGTCATGCGGTCCACCGTCACCTGGGTGGCGAGATTTTTTGAAACGACCATCTTGCGGACGACGTCGAGATTCACGCCCGGGCCGTCGTCCGCCACGGTGATGACGAGCGCGCCCGCGCTGTGACGGGCTTCCAATCGGATGGTCGCCTCCGGACGTTTGCCGGCCGCGGCGCGTTGTTCCGGCGGTTCGCATCCATGGTCAATGGCGTTTCGCAACAGATGCGCCAGGGGCGCTTCCAGCCGGTCGAGAATGTCCCGGTCCACCTGTGTGTTCTCGCCGACGACCTCGAAGCGCACCTGTTTGCCGAGGGAACGGGCCACGTCGCGGACCATGCGGGGAAACTGTCGCACACCGTCGGAAAACGGCCGCATGCGTGCCCGCAGCACTTCGAGATAAAGCCGGTTGGAAAGATGCGCGGAACGGCGGTCGAACAAATCCAGTTCCTGCAAACGGTCGCCGAGATACTCTCGTGATTCAGCCGCGCGATGCAAAACGGTTTCCAGCCGCGCTTGGGATTGTTCCGAAAGCTGGTCCTCGCGGAGCGTCTGGCGAAAGGAATCAAGCGCGTCCTCCATGTCCGACTGCATGCGCTTGAGACGTTGCATGGATTCGGAGAACGGACGAAGCCAGCGGGATTCGACGAGGGATTCACCCGC
>DAOLDN010000776.1:0-1047 GCA_035327385.1 Verrucomicrobiota bacterium
TGGTAGTGCGACGTTGGATGCGATTGATCTTGTCGAAAACGACCGGCGTGAAATCCATCGGGTCGAACACATTTCTCGTGAACGGCAGCATCGTGCCGTGTGCCGGCGCTTTGTCGGCGTTCGGTTGCTCGAACGTGTAGAACTCCAGGCCGCGAATGGATTCCATCGTCATCAGATGAGGATACGTGCGCTGCCAGCCGCGAGGCAGCGTCGCGCCGTGGAAGTTCATCATGAAACCGTAAGCCGCCGAGTCCTGCAAAATGTCGTGGTAATAGTTGATCACGGACTGACCATCACCTCCGAAGAAATCCACTTTCAATCCGGCAACGCCCATCGCCTTGAGCTTGTCGAATTCCTCGATGCGGCTTTCGTGGGTGAGCATGCGGTTGCGCGGCGTTTGCGGCGCGTCGTTCCAATCGCCATTCGAGTTATACCACATGAGAATATCCACGCCCTTGCTGCGCGCGTATTGCACCAGCTCGGCGATTTTCTCGTAGCCGATCTGCGCGTCCCACATCGAATCAATCAGACAATAGCGCCAGCCCATCTGTGCTGCGTAATCAATGAACTGCTTCTGCACGTCATAGACGGTCTTGTCGTCGCCCAACAACGGCCAGCTCCACGACGCGTGTCCGGGTTTGGGCGTGATGAAATGAGGCGAGGCCGGTTTGTCAGCGAGGTCAACGCCCAGCATGGATTCGGTCACGGTTTTGAGATTGCCCACCACGATGATGCGCCACGGTGTGAGCCAGGGCAGGGTGGACTCGGGATTGACCGGGCCGTTGTTCTGCGTTTCGCGCGGGTCGGGGAAGCCGATGGAGTATTCGCCATCGGGCGATTCGTGGCGCAATCGCGTTCCGCAGTAATTGCGGCCCAGGCCGGTTTCGCTGATCAACACCCACGTATCACCGGTGCGGAACAACGCAGGGAACACCCAGCCGGCGCGCGTCCGAGACGGTTTGCCGACGGCAATGTCCATCTCGTAAAGCTCCTCGTAGGACGGATTGGTCCGCATCCAGCCTGACTTGGCCGGCGCCATCGGCTGCA
>DAOLDN010000777.1:0-1037 GCA_035327385.1 Verrucomicrobiota bacterium
CCCAACTACCTGTGCGCGAGGTTCGACTGGCAACAGTTGCTGCGCCGCGTCTGTCACGCGCCGGGTGTGGCGGGCGTCATTCACTTTGGCAATCACTGGCCGACGATTCCCGATGACTCAATTGCCGGGTTGCGAGCCGTGTTCGGCGAGAACGAGCTTTACGCTTTGCCGTCACGACCGTGCGTGGGTGATGAAGTGGAGATCGCCGGCGGAGCGTTTCACGGGTTGCGCGCGGTGGTCACACAGGCCATGCCCGCGCGAAAACGCGTGACGGTCCTGCTGGATTTCCTTGGCCGACAGACCTCCGTGGAAGTGCCCGTGGAAAACGTGTTGCGGGACGACGCCAGAACTGCGCTGCTTTGACGGTCATGACGGGCGCGGCGTGCCGCCCTTGACGTTGGAATCCGTCGCGAGGTTTGGGGACAGAACCCGCGCCACGCGTCCCTCGCGCGCAATCGCGGCGAATCTCACGGGTTGTCCATTCACCGTCTGCCACCGGGCCGCCGCGTTGTGCCAGGCCTCGGCGAACAATTCGCAGATGTGATCGAAGTAACTCCGGTTCGTCCCGCCTGCATCGCCACAAAACTCAATCCGCACTCCGGTGCCGCCGCCCAGTTCGTGCGCGCGACAGACGCGGTTCTGAATCCGGCTGTCACCGGGCGAAACCCACTCTCGGGTGCCGTCCTCCAGTTCCAGGACCACGCGTGTGAAACCGATTTTCTCCGACATGAACACCAGGTCCGACCACAGTGCCTCAACCGACGCGGCGCGTTCAGCCTCCATCTCCAGCCACCGCGCAACGGTCAGCGCGTACTGGGATTCCTTCCGCAATTCGACCACCGATTCGAGCGTCCGGCCCACGGCGAACCATTTGCGGCTGAACTCGAAGGACCGGGCCAGCAGCAGAATGATCAGGCAGGCCAGGCCGAATAGGATGGGCATCCAGCGGCCCTGCGACCAGAACACCGCGAAAGCGATCAACAGGAACACCGAGGACAATCCATACAACACCAGAACGGCGCGTGTGCTTGAAAAAC